>JAFZGJ010000034.1 GCA_017555455.1 Lachnospiraceae bacterium | reverse complement strand
GATACATATTATCCACTTCGCGATAATGGGTTTCCATCAGCTCCTGCTGATAGACAGCAATTTGCTTTTCTATTTTCTTGGAAAACAATCTCATAGGGTTTACCTCATATTAATGATTGCACGGTTGATACCGTCATATGCCCCTCGCGGAAGGGGAATAGTGATTCCGTCAATCAGCTTGATTTCTCTCTTAGTTACACGGCTAACCTGCGTCATATTGACAATGCAGGAACGCCCCACGCGATAGAAACGTTCATCCAGCTGTTTTTCAAGCTCACCTAATGTCATTTTCACCGTAACATCACTAGCAGCGTGAATCGTTACATAGTTACCAAATACATCCGCATATCGAATTTGATAAATCGGTAATCGCACCATTTCACCGCCAATTTCAAAATTCAAAACCTTTTCGTTCTTGGAAAGCTTTTCTACAGCACGGTCCAGTACCGAGCAGAGTTTTTCTTCTTTTACAGGTTTCATCAGATAGTGGAGTGCCGCAACCTCATAACCCTCCAAAATGTAATCGGAGTAACCCGTAATAAAAATAATCTGAACCGTATCGTTATTCCCCCTGAGCTGTTTCGCCATCGTTACGCCGTCCATAGCTCCCATTTCAATATCCAAAAGCAGGATGTCATAGTCACTTTCCTCTGCATAGTGGAACAGGAAGTTCTCAGCAGAAGAAAAGGTATCGGTATGTATCACATGACCGGCAGATGCCGCCCAACTCTCAACCATATTCAAAACATATTGTCTGTCTGCATCGGAATCGTCGCAAATCGCAATTTTGTACTTCATGTTCTCACCGTCTCTTATCTATTTTTATAAAATCTTTTCCCCAACAAACAGCAAATGGTTCGTCATGCCAAGCAGCTCCGGCTTCTCACAAATATAGAAATGATAGCGGAGATATTGTTCATAGTCCTTCTCACTCATTTCATTTATTCTTGCCGCTAAAAGCTCACTTGCACCATCAGATGCCACCTGATGCAATAGTTTTATTCCACCACTAATCAGAAGATTTTTTGCAACATCAACCGTGTGGAATACAAAAGGAAAATTGTTAAGTTTAAATGTTTTCTTATCATAATCTCCATTAGAAAAATAATTCGCGTCATATCCAAATTCCGTAAGAAAAACAAAGTCATTGGAAATAAAAGCAAAAAATATCTTCCCATCATCCTTGCAGACACGTTTTGCTTCGCTGATACATCTCTGTTTATCCTTATCATTTGCCAAATGATAAAGAGGACCGAATAAAAGCACTATGTCAAATGACTTATCCTCATAGCGAGATAAATCAAGAGCATTGCCTTGAACAAGGTCTATCTTATCCTCAGAAGACAGCTTCTTCCTGAATGCGGCTATATTAGCATCGGCAAGTTCGAGAGCCGACACTTCATATCCTTTTCGTGCAAAATAAAGGCTATATTCTCCTGCACCTGCACCAATATCCAGTATCCTGTCCCCTTCTTTCAAATATTTTTCTATATAATGAACAGTGGTAAAAAATTCAACCCGTGCAGCTTTTGAGTGGTTAAGCCTGCTATCTTCGTTAAATATGTCATATGTTCTGTTTACACGTTCGCTTTCGTTTTCTATCTTTGCAAGTTGTTCAAAGTCCATGACCTACTTATCCTTCCTTTTTTATTTGATTCGAATTGTGCAATTAATAACCTTTATTTTAACATCATAAAGTATCTTTGCAAACAACATTAAATAAGTAACTATCTTTTATTATAACTTTATACTATAATAACTTTTATTATGAATATATCAGAAGGAGTTTTTACATGAACAAAAGGCAAGAAATCCATCGTTTTGGGCGAATAGCTATAGAAAAGAGTAATCCCCGGCAAGTAAAATCTTGCCAGGGGTTTTAGATTAATTAAAACTTTTAACTAATCCTTGAAATAATATCCTTTTCATTTCGCTTCGTAAACTCACTTAAAGAGTAAGAACGAATTCTTTGCCCCATAATATTAGGAACTATAAATCCATTATTTGCAAGCTTTGCACAGCGATTAATAATTGTTTTATTCGTTACTCCCATTAACTTGCTGACTTCGGTTGGTGTAAATTCCCGCAATCTTTTCTTAAGTAAAATTAACAACATTTCCTTTTCTTTTATATTTAGATAAGACAAACTTCCTTCAATATCTTCTTCCTGCTCGCCTTGTGATATTTCACATACCTTTTTAGAATATAATTCCACCATGCGAAGAAAGTAATTTACCCAAATTTCCGGATGTGGTGGATTTTCTCTTCCTGAATAATATAATGCAGGTAATCCCATTTGAAGTGATTCATAGTACTCATCCGAGTCATACGCAAAGTATTCTTCTAAGGATCCTATCCCATTGAATCCATAGCCGTAAAAATCTAATATATAGCCCGACATAAGTCTTGCAGTTCTTCCGTTTCCATCTTCAAAAGGATGTATTGTTACTAATTGATAATGAACTACAGCAGCTATAATGAGTGGATGATCATCTGTTGTATTTACATAATCCACCAATTCATCCAGCAACTCCGGAATCTCTGAATATTCTGGGGGAATGTATTCCGGTGCACCTGTTACAGAATCGTATACCGCAAACAATATTCCCGGTGGCATAGGTCTGCGTAGTCCTATCTTTTCCTTTGATGCACCTTTTTCAACCATCGCCTGTACTTCAAGAATCATTTTCTTGGAAAACATTTCTTTTTTCTTAAGTTTTTCCTCTAATAAATTTAAAGCAAGAAAATAATTCCTGATTTCTTGCTCCGGTTTCAGAAAATGCCTATGGTCGTCTCTTTCAATTACCTCCTCCGCTTGTTTTTCTGTAAGTGGATTTCCCTCAATTTTATTTGACGCATAAGAACTTTTTTTCTTGGAATTTTTGCGCAATCTATTTTTAGTCATAGGTGGTAATTCAATAGTGCTTAATGAAAAACGGTTTGCATCAATGGCTGTTATTTTCTTTAATATATCATTGGATAAGGTAACTTTTATCATAAATACCGCCCTTTCTTTCAAGTTTTATATAAAATATTATACCCTACATAGTAGAAAATTTCCATTAGTATTTCACTATAATTACACTAATTTTCACTATTTATGCACTATCTTTTGCATCTTTTTACAAGTTTTTCATAAATCACTTTTGTTTCTTCCTGATCTCTGCCACTGATTACCAGTGAAACTCCGGTACATATGTCATATGGAAAACATGTATATTTAGGAGAAAATTTTTATGCAAATTTTAATTTGGTATTAGTAGATGATGGAGAGATTCATATTGGAGATAAGGTAATGATTGGTCCAAACGTAACTCTTTGTACTACAGGTCATCCGGTATATCCCCTATATAGAGAAATGGTAGCACATTATTCTTTGCCAATTCATATAGGAAATAATGTATGGATTGGAGCACATTCCGTGGTACTTCCGGGAGTTACTATCGGTGATAATGCGGTGATTGGTGCAGGAAGTATTGTAACACGAGATATACCGGCAAATGTGGTGGCTGTAGGAAATCCTTGTCATGTATTGAGAAAAATCACAGAACGTGATAAAGAATATTATTTTAGAGATTTGAAGGTAGATTATTCATATACACTTAGAAAATAGCAATCATTGCATCATGGAGATCTGTCCAATTGAAAAAACGTTAAAAATCTGGTAAACCCTCACGAAAGCCCCTCAAAAACTTTGGCAAACCCTCAAAAAGTTTGATTATTTTATCTTAATAAAAAAATTTCATTAATACTTCACAAAAATTTCACTATTTTTACACTATGTTATATTTCCTCATAGCTAAATAATAATTCTGCTATTGAACTCTAACATGATATTTCCAAAAATCAATTGTTTCATGTAAGTCTTCTTCACTGTCAAATAAGTCTAATTTCTTCGCAACTTCAATAGCAAAGTCTACATATGCATTTGCCCTTGCTGTTATTATATTTTTATCACAGACACAATCTTCATTGAGTGAATGTATTGATTTTAATTCGTCTAATATTCCTGCCTTCTCCAAAACATCAACACCTGCACAAATTCCGGCTATTAAAATATCTCTTTCTTTTAAATCTTGCAAATACATTCTAAAATCTGTGTTATCAATAATAGATATATCACCGCCTGGAATAATGAAGCTTCTTATCTGTTCTTTATCAAGATTTTCCAAAGTCATATCAACATTCACAGAAAATCCTTCTGTTGTTTTAATAATATTGCCATCTAAAGAACAAAAAATCATATCACAATTCGTAACACTCATAAAATAATTCAATATTATAATTTCATAAAAACAACTAGTGTCATATATAAGAAATACATCTTTCATAAACATTTACCTCTAATATAATTTTTCATTATTCCCTTCTATATATTCCCGATAAATTTCAATTAATTTATCATTTGCTTTCATCTGTTCCTCTGTTTCTATTTCACTTCATGGTTTCTAACAGATATTTTAGTGTACGATAAACCCTCTCTTCATTTTCCGCTGTAATCTTTGCTCCGGTATTCCATGCCAACGGTAACTGTTGCAGACCTGTAATCATAAGATACAAAAAACACGACATAATCGGAAGAATTATCAGTTCTTTCTTATTCCCCCCAACGGTCAATATTACCTTCCCAGTCATAATGAACGGGAGTTATATCCGGGATACTGCCCCAGTTAAAAATAAAATAAGCTGTTACACCTACCAGCAGAATCAGACATATAAGTTCTATGATCCAATCCATTTTATTATTTTTTAACTTCATACTGTCCACCTTCTATCTTTCGCATCTTTTTTCAAGTTCTTCATAAATCGCTCTTGTCGGAACCACCAACCAATTTTTCCCTGAAATTTCATCCCTGACATCTTCTGTTTTTTATATTTAGTATTACTAAGTATATAGTATCACAATGTCTTAGTGTTTTCATTATTTTTGCTTTCAGAACAAAGAGTTTTGCTCGTTACTGTTATTTGTGGATACTCTTGATATATTTTTCCATATTTAAAATAGGTAACAGTTCAGCTATCAAACTCAATACTGTTACCTAAATAAAACATTTATTTAATCTCTAAATCCCCCGTAGCCGGATTATCTATTACTCCTCCGTCTTCATCGAACCTCGAACCATGACAGGGACAATCCCAGGATTTTTCTACTTCATTCCATTTCAAAGCACATCCCAGATGCGGACATCTTTTTTCCGTAAATGTCAAAAGGTTTACCGCTGATTCTCCCATATTTATAAATAACTGTGGCTTTATCATACTTCTGGATGGATGAAAAATTTCAGCATATGGGTTTTCTTTTTCCATAACCAAATCTGTCAAAATTTTGGCTGCTACCATGGAAGATGTCATTCCCCACTTGTTAAATCCTGTAGCAACATAATAATTTTTTTTGAATTTAGAATACGGACCAATGTAAGGAATTCTATCCAAACTCATACAATCCTGGGTTGCCCAAAATGCAATTTCTTTTGCTTCCGGGCAATACTTGCTTGCAAATTCCCGAAGTTCACTCCAATTCCCACCTTTTTTTCCGGTTCTGTGACTGCCGCCACCAAGTAATAAATACTCTTCATAATTGCGGAAGGAAAGTCCTTTGTCCCGTTCGTCTACATACATCCCCTCTAACTTCAGTGCATTTTTCAATGCTATAACATAAGAACGGTGCTGATACATTTTCAAAAAATACATTCCACGTTTGTTATCCATAGGAAAATGGGTAGCAAAAATAATTTTTTGAAAAGAAATCTTTCCCAGGTCTGTGACTGCCTCTTTTTCTTTCAATTCCTTTACAAACGTATGCTCATAAATATTTAAGTCTCTTACAATAGAATCAATAAATTTTAATGGATGAAACTGTGCCTGATGCTCAAAACAAACTGCTCCCACAGTATTAAAGGGCAATTCCTTTGTCTTTTTAAAATGTGCCTCAAACCCTATTTCGTCCAATGCACCAAGCTCTTGTACTATTTTCCAAGGATCATCCAGAGAATAAACATAAGATGGTTTTATTTCAAAATTACATTCTATATTTTGACAGAGTTCTTCATAGGTTTGAAGCGCCTCCTGATTCGCTTTCAAATACATTGCGGCTTTTTCAATTCCTATGTCTTTTACAAGTTTATGATAGATTAATCCATGCTGGGATGTAATTTTGGCTGTGGTATTTTTTGTCACTCCGGAACAAATGGTTCTTCCTTCAACCAACATATAATTGATTCCCTGTTTTTGTAAAAAATAGGCACACAAAATTCCTGCCATTCCCCCACCTACAATCAGGACATCTGTTTTTGTATCACCTTGTAACTGTGGAAAACTTGGAATTTTCTCACTTCTTGTCCAAATAGAATCCATAAAAAACCACCTTTCAAACTATTAGTAATTTTTCTTACCTCATAGTTTTTGCAGGTGGTTTTTAATTTATACAATTACTATTGTGTTTATTTTAATTTTTCCGGTTATTCTAATTTTATTTTTACAAAAGTTTTTCCACTTCTTCCCTGGAAGGCATCACCCTCAAAGCACCTTTTCTGGTGGTAATCAATGCTGCCGCCGCATTGGCAAAACGTAACATTTCAGTCAAATTATCTTCTGTCAGATTCTCCAATCCATGTTCCAGAATATAATGCAATACACATCCTACGAAAGTATCTCCGGCTCCGGTAGTCTCAATGGTATTTTGCTGTAGAAACGGAGCTGCTTCTACCATCTTACCTTTATAATATGCACGGCTTCCCTCTTTTCCCATAGATACCAGAATCAACGGAATCTGAAATCTTTCCAAAATCCAATTTACACCGTCTGTATAATCTTCTTTTCCTGTCAGCCACTGAATTTCATTATCGGATATTTTTAAAATATCACAAAATTGAAGTCCATATAAAACCTGCTCTTTGGCTGTTTCCAAACTATCCCAAAGTGGTGGCCGGAGATTTGGATCAAAGGATATCATGGCACCGGCTTTTTTGGCAAACTCCAATGCTTTTTTCGTAGCTTTCCGAACTCCTTCATGAGTCATGGATAAGGTTCCAAAATGAAAAATCTTAGTATTTCTGATTAAATCTTCCGGAATCTCTTCTTCTGTCAACATCATGTCCGCACCGGGGTTTCTATAAAAAGAAAAATCCCTGTCACCATCTGCGAAAGTGTGTACCAATGCTAAGGTAGTATGCACTTCATTATCCATAGTAAGATAAGTTGCATCAATTCCCACTTCTTCCAAAACATTCTTTAATTGTTTCCCAAAGGAATCATTTCCTACCTTACCTATAAAAGCAGTTTTATGTCCTAATTTAGATAACATGGAAAGTACGTTACAAGGCGCCCCTCCGGGATTAGCTTCAAACAAAGAATTGCCCTGTTCACTTATTCCGTTTTGTGTAAAATCAATTAATAATTCGCCTAATGCGGTTACATCTATGGTTTTCATAGTGGAATTTTCTCCTTTATTTTTTTATATTAAAACATCCGCAAACTGCGCCATATACAAATTATAATATGCGCCTTTCTTCTCCATCAGCTCTTTCGGGCTTCCCTGTTCCACAATACCGCCATCGTTAATGACAAAAATCCTATCCGCATTTTGAATGGTAGACAGTCTGTGGGCAATGACAAAAGAGGTTCTTCCGGCAAGCAAAGCTTCAATCCCTTTTTGTACCAAAATCTCCGTATGGGTATCAATGCTGGAAGTCGCTTCATCCAAAATCAGAATCTTAGGCATAGAAATCATGGTTCTGGCAAAAGCAATCAACTGTCTTTGTCCAATGGAAAGTCCTGCTCCCTGTTCCTTTAATTCCGTATCATACCCTTTTTCCATTTTCATAATAAAATCATGGGCATTTACTGCTTTAGCTGACTGAATCATTTCTTCCTCTGTGGCATCCAGTTTTCCATAGAGAACATTATCCCTTACTGTCCCATGGAAAATAAAATTATCCTGAGTCATAACTCCCATCTGTTTACGAAGACTTTCTATTGATATCTTAGTCAAATCATAACCATCGATCCATATATTTCCTTCTTCAATATCATAAAAACGACTGATAAGGTTTACTATGGTAGTTTTTCCGGCCCCTGTTGGACCAACCAAAGCAATGGTTTCTCCCGGGTTTACTTGAAAACTCACATCTTCTAAAACCTTAGTTTCTGCAGAAGTTCCCTTATCGTAAGTAAAACTTACATGAGAAAATTCTACCGCTCCTTTGATTTCCGGTAATTCCTCTACATCCTCTTTATCAAAAATATCAGGTTCTGTATCCAGAATATCAAAGATTCGTTCTGCTGCCGTTAAATTGGTTACTAAACTATTGTAAAAATTACTAAGATTCATAATAGGCCGCCAGAACATATTAATATAGGTTCCAAAGGCTACCAATAAACCTACAGAAATTTGTTCCATTCCAAGAACCCGGATTCCTACCAAATACAGCATCATGGCTCCTATACCCCAACAAAAATCAATGACCGGACCAAACATATCTGCAAAGCGGCAGGCATCCCAAAATGCACTTTTGTGCTCACCTACCAAATCTGAAAAAATCTCTCTGGTTTCCTCTTCTGCTCCAAAGCTCTGCACTACGCTCATACCGGCAATATCTTCATGAACATAAGCATTTAAATTAGAAGATTTTTTACGATAAATTTGCCAACGTTTATGAGCCGCAGTTTGAATAAAGAAAATACCTGCCATCATTAACGGCAATGTACTTAATGCTGCCAACGTTAACCATACATTTTTTACCAGCATAATAACCACAACACCTATCACCGTTACAAATTCCGGAATTAAAGTGGTAACAAAATTGTTGAGTACGTCCTTTAAAGAATTCACATCTCCAATAATTCTTGCCAGAATTTTTCCCGTTGGTCTGCTGTCAAAAAAGGCAAACGACAAGGTTTGAATATGTTCATACAAATCCTGTCTGATTTTTAAAAGAATTTGATTCGTAACCTTTGCCATAACCAACATTCTGATTTTTACCATAGCTACAAAAATAACATTTAATACCAAAGCAAATATCCCCAATTTCATCAGCCCCGGCATATTTTTATTAGCCACATAATTATCCAATGCTTCTTCAATAATCAACGGATTTATTAACGATATCCCTACCGTAATCCCCATACACAAAAGCACGAATATAATAGTGACTTTATATTCGAATAAGTAGGAAAGCAACCGTTTCAGAATCTTCTTTTTGTCGGTGTTTTCCATAAACTCATCTTCACGATAGGAATTAACTGCCATATACATCACCCCCGTACTGTGCCTGATAAGTCCGGTAATATAATCCCTTCTTCTGAAGCAATTCTTCATGCGTTCCACGTTCTGCAATCTTTCCATCTTCCAAATAGATAATCTCATCCGCATGACGAACTGCAGAAATTCGATGTGCAATAATAATCTTTGTAATTCCTTTCAAAGAATTTAAGTTCTTTTGAATTTCAACTTCCGTTTCCATGTCCAAGGCAGAAGTAGAATCATCTAATACCAAAATAGGACTATTCTTGGAAAAAGCTCTGGCAATACTGATTCGCTGTTTTTGTCCTCCGGATAACCCAACACCTCTCTCACCGATAACGGTTTCGTATTGCTCATCCAATTTTTCAATAAACTGACTGGCTCTTGCACGATTAGCTGCGTATTTGATTTCCTCTTCTGAAAGAAGTTTTCTTTGACCCATTTTAATATTTTCTTCAATAGTATCTGAAAAAAGAAATACATCCTGTAATACCACAGCAATACTGCTTCTAAGCTGCTTCAAAGTTAAATCCCGGATATCTACACCATCCACTCTTACACTTCCGCTACAAACATCAAAAAATCTCTGCAGTAAATTGATAATAGAGGATTTTCCGGAGCCGGTGGCACCCATAATTCCCAAGGTTTTACCTGCCGGCAAATGGAAAGAGATATCCTGTAAAATTTCCTTTCCTTCTACGGCAAAACTAACATTTTCAAAAGTTACACTACCTTCCACTTTATCCAAAGTAACGGTTTCTTCCTTGTTACAAATTTCCGCATTTTCTCCATAAATTTTCTTTATCTTTTTATAAGATGCAATTCCTGATGACAAACCGTTAGTCAACCAACCCATCATTTCCATTGGCCAGGTACAGTTTCTGGTATATTCTACAAAAGCTACCAGGGCACCCAGAGACATTTCTCCTTTCATAACAGAGATTCCCCCAAGCACTGTGGTTATTACCGGAAGGGCTTTTCCAACAAACTGAAATATGGGATAATATTTTGCCATAACCTTAGACTGGGTAATATTTAATTCGTAATATCTGTTGTTATGGGATAAAAATTTCTCAATCTCAAATTTTTCTCTTGCAAAAGCTTTTACTGTACGGACACCTGCCAGATTTTCTTGTGCAACTGTTGTTAAAACTGCATTTTCTTCACTGATTCCCTCGTATACCTTATCCAGCTTTCTCTCCATAACAACTGCTGCCACACCACTGATAATCATGGTAGCCAGTGGCAGCAATGCTAATTTCCAGTTTCGTATAAACATACAATACAAAACAATACTTACATGTATCGCTACCTCTATCAGAAGCATTCCTACAAAACCCAAAACATCCCATACTCTGTCTACATCGTCTTTGACCCTAGCCATCAATTCCCCGGTATTGGTTTTCGCAAAAAAATTCATAGACAAAGACTGAATATGATTAAATAAATCCTTTCTTATTTCAGAGCCAATTCCGGATGCCAGTTTATCAAAAGTAAATTCTTTAAAATAACCGGTAATTGCTCTGCCGACTCCCACAATTACAATTCCCACAAGTAGTCCGAATAACAATTCTGTTTTGCCACCCAGCATAACATCATCAATAATACTTTCCGTAATCATTGGGTATATCATGTCTAATACAATTGCTGCAATCATACAAAGAATTGCAAACATATATCCAAGCCAGTGTTTTCCGATATAAGTATGTAATTTTTTCAATTTTTTTCTCCCAGATTAAAGTTATCACACAAATTTTGGTTTATCTTTTAACATAGGTAACTTTTCCCGTCTCAATACAAAATGCTGCTAAGTTACCACCATATACACAACCACAGTCAATTGCTATATGTCCTTTTTCTTGAAACACCAGCGGTTTTCTATCCTTTCGAATGTAAAATGTTGGTGTATGACCACTGACTATATATGTATTTTCATCCTGAAAATACCGCGTATCATAATCCATGCGTCCGTTAATAAAATCAAAATAAGAATATTCTTCTAACAATTTTTCCTCTTGAAAATTCATAATACCTGCATGAGATAAAATATATCGTTTTCCTTCATGCTCAATTTCTTTATAAACCGATGCATTTTTTATAAAATCGTATATTTCTTTCCTTTCATCTTCCAACAGCGCTAAAAATCCTTCCTTTGTAGGAAGACCTCCATCACATTGCCAATATTTAAACCCCCATTTGATTCCATTGTTCTTGAAGTTATCTAAACCCAAACCCAATTCTTTGATAAACATGTATAGATTATAATCATGATTTCCCGGTATATATGTAACATTTTTTTGCTTCATAATATACTGCAAAACCTCTATAGACTCTGCTCCTCTATCGATTGCATCACCCAAAATGTATAAGTGGTCTTGATCTGAAAAATTAAGTTTTTCCAATAGCTCTAAATACTGTTTTTTACATCCATGAATGTCTGAAGTTATGTATCTCATGGTTCTCCTTTATATATGCAGATCTATTTCCCTTTAATCAAGCGACACGTTACTCTGATACTATAAATTCAACAAATCTTTCAATTCCTCATAATTATTCCTAAATAAAAATCCTTTTATCCCTGCTGCTTTAGCTGCTTCTACATTAGCCTTCACATCATCAATAAATAAACATTCTCTCGGATTCAAGTTATATTTCTTTAAGATATATTCATAAATAGCCGGATTGGGTTTAATCATTTTTACATCGGATGATACCACCACTCCATCAAAAGATTCTAAGTCATAATGTTTTGGAAAATATCCATAAAAATGATTACAGGCATTAGATAATACAAAGGTATGATATCCTTTTTCTTTTACCAAAGCATAAAATTCCTGAGCATTTTCTACCGGTTCCATACACATATCCCAGTTTTCCACTACCAGCTTTAAGGCACGATGTAATCTTTCCGGTACTCTTTCCTTTACCAGTTCGTAACGCTGTCCATTAGTAATTTTTCCTTCGTCCCCCATAATCCATTCCGGACCTTCAAACAATTCTCTATAAATTAATGCTTTATCCTCTTCGTTTTCACAATATGTATTTAA
Source organism: Lachnospiraceae bacterium (assembly GCA_017555455.1). Taxonomy (GTDB): domain Bacteria; phylum Bacillota; class Clostridia; order Lachnospirales; family Lachnospiraceae; genus SFDP01. The sequence continues at coordinate 743 of JAFZGJ010000034.1, read as the reverse complement.
AGATACATATGGATCAAATTTCAGCAACACTCTTCCCATATCAAATATTATATTTTTAATTTCTTTCATTCTATTTTATCTCCTTTTTGGTAATTACATTTCACTTTAACCTAATTATAGACACCTTATTTTATAAAGGCAAAATATTTTTTCTTTTTTTAAAACTATCAATCAACCTTGACACTTTTCCTAAAATAACCTAAACTTTAACTAATCACTATTCATAATATGTTCTAAAACTTATAATACTAATTTAGGATAGTCGTAAATTTATTGAGAAAGAAGGGTTTCACTATGTCCGGAATGTTCCTTTTATTAGGCGGCGGTTTATTAATTATTATTTTTGCAGTTGTTGTATCTGTTGTTTCTTCTGTAGTTTCTGCAGTTGCTTTTGTGGGAAGTGAAGACGGCGAATAATTTTATACTCCAGTTCCATGAAAACCGGGAATAAAACTTTCCTTCGCGGTTTCACCTTCTTGAATAAAACCATTTTCCCATCCTAAACTTAGTGCGTAATCTACTACTTTTTGGTATTCCCTTTTGGTAACTTTACGACTAAGCAAAGGGTGGTTTTTCATTTGTTCCATAGGCGTATATTGATTCATAATACTGATATAGATTCTGTTTTTATATGAATTCCATAAATATTCTAATACCGCTTTAGAATCTTTGGTACTTCCCGGCAAAACCAGATGTCTGACAATAACACCTTTCTTAAGATATCCTCTGTCATCAAATTCCGG
>JAFZGJ010000002.1 GCA_017555455.1 Lachnospiraceae bacterium | reverse complement strand
CATGAAGATTCTTAACAAGGAATCCGGTGTATTAGGTGTATCCGGCGGCTTATCCTCTGACTTTAGAGACTTAGAAGATGCATTTGCAAAAGAAGATGATGTTGTAGGACATAGAACATTAAAAACATTCTCTTACAAAGTGGCTAAATATGTAGGTGCTTATACAGCAGCTATGAATGGAGTAGATGCTATCTGTTTCACAGCAGGTGTTGGTGAAAATGGACCAATTATCCGTAACTTTGTTTGTGATTATTTAGGATTTATGGGAGTGGAATTAGATCAGGAACTTAATAACAAACGTGGACAGGATTTAATTATTTCTAAAAACGAAAATGGTCCTAAGATTATGGTAATTCCAACCAACGAAGAATTAATGATTGCAAGAGAGACATACGCTTTAGTAAAATAAGTATTGTAAAGTAATAAGAGTTATAGCGCAGAGTAGAAGTTATTTCTACTCTGCGACTTTGTGATTATATAGCAGAAAAAGTTTTTATAAACTTATCTAAATTTTATAGATGGAGGATGACATGAACTTAACAGAAATCTTTAATCAGGAAAACAAAAGGGAAGAAGTAACAATACAGTTTCCGTTTCATGAATTTGATAATGAAAAAATTCTGAATTCTCCGGAAATTAACTTAGTACTAATGAATATAGGAAAAGGGAAAGCTCTGATTAGCGGAAAAGCAGTTTTGGAATTTAAATTGTCCTGTGCTCGTTGTCTGAAACCTGTAAAAACTATGGTAGATCTTGACTTTGAAAGGGAAATTTTTGCTCCGGAATTAGTAACAGATGAAGAAATCAGAGAAGATCAGCATTTTGTGGAAGATTATGAATTGGATCTGGATGCTCTGTTAACAGAAGAATTACAGCTTTCCTGGCCAAGTAAAATTTTATGCGATGAAGAGTGCAAAGGAATTTGTAAAAAATGCGGTAAGAATCTGAACGAAGAAAAGTGTGAATGTGATGATTTTGTACCGGATGTTCGCTTGGCAAACCTAATGGATATATTTAATGCAGCCCAGAAATAAACGAAAAAATATTTTCTGAAAATTATGAAGAAATTCAAAAAAGATTGTTGACAAACCAATATTGAGTATGTATAATAATCCAAGTGTGATATAGAAATTATATCAACAACAAAAATATATGAATTTAAGGAAACGATATAGTCGTTTTCTTCAAATAGAATTGTTGTAAGGAGGTGTAACGATGTCTATTTGTCCAAAAAATAAATCTTCCAAATCAAGAAGAGATAAAAGAAGAGCTAACTGGAAAATGAGTGCTCCTACATTAGTAAAATGTAGCAAATGTGGTGCTTTAATGATGCCTCATAGAGTTTGTAAAAAATGTGGTTCTTACAACAAAAAAGAAATCATCGCAGTTGACTAATTGTGAAAAGCTTATAAATCAAGGGTTATGTGCCCTTGATTTTTTTATTGCCATAAATCATGGAAATTCTAAGAAGATTATTGTTATAAACATGGAGCCTATTAGATGAATTTTGAAGAACAAATTAAATGTCGAAAAATGGTCTTTTTTCTTATATTTACTACTATTTTTTATAGTGCTATAATGTACTAAAAATGTTTGCAGTAAAATTGCTGTAAGAAAAGAGTTACTATGGATAAATTCAGGAAATTTTTTCAAAAAAAAAGAAATATAGATCAGCATGAAAGCCATAACTACTACGGTATAATGGCCCTGTCCAGTGCTATTATTGTTATTTTAATCATATCTATTTTGACTATAAATTATACCAAAGAAATAAAACAGCAGTTTTTCCAGGAAAGAAGTAAAAATTTACAAAACATTTCTTCTAAAGTAGGAGACATGATGAATTCCATGATTACAGATGTATGGAGTTGTCTGGATACTATGGAATATCAGGTAAAAAAGAAAGAAGAAATTCCCGGAGATGGATTAGAAGAATGGATGAGTACAATCCATGAGTCTGTATGTATTAAAAGAAAAAACGGTGAAAGGGATATTTTGCTTTTTTTTAATGATGATAGCCAATATTATATGATTTCAGAAGAAGGTTTTTATACCGGAAACTGGAATAATCTCTCTATTTTCACAGAATTAAATTCCAAAGATGCTATTTATTCTATTACCTTACCTAATGTAAAAGAAACACAAAACTACATTATGTTGCTACGTAAAATTGACAGCAGAAATGTTACTATTAACGGTTCAAAAATGAAATATATATCTATCTGTATTAATACCAATGACTTTAAAGAATGTTTTACAGTAGATGGATTTGAAAAACAGAACTTTTTTTATATTTTATCCGGAGACGGGCATCGGTTGTTCCGTTATGAGCAAGGTGACAGTTTTATTGATGTATTTAATATTTTTAATGCTTTGGAAGATTGTGAAACTATTCAGGGTTCATCCATAAAACAACTGAAAGAAAATCTAAAAGAAAAAAAGAATGATTGTTCGGAATTTAAATATGAAGGGAAAAATTATTATGTATCCAGTACCGCATTAGAATTTAAAGACTGGTTCATTTTAATGTTTGTTCCTACGGAAATATTAGCAAGCAATTATGATTCTTTTTTAAAAACAACATTTACTTTTGCAGCAATTGTTACTGTGTTGATTATTGTTTTGGCTGTATCAATCATTACTATATTTATTCTCTCCATAACTGACCGAAAATTGATGACACAGCAAAAAATAGCCCATGATAAATTGGCAGAAGCTGCCAAATTAGCTAATGTTGCCAATGAAGCTAAAACAGAATTTTTATCAAATATGTCTCATGATATCCGTACTCCTATTAATGGCATTATGGGTATGACGGCTATAGCTTTAAAAGAAAACAATCCACAAAAAACTAATGATTGTTTAAACAAAATCCAAGGAGCAAGTAATCATTTAATGTCCCTAATTAATGATATTTTGGATATGAGCCGGATAGAACGCGGAAAAATTGAAATTACCAATTCAAATTTAAATATTATTAAACTTGTAGAAGAATGTGTATCCATTATTTACGGACAACTTGAGAACCGTAATTTGGAAGTTGCAGTAGATGTGGAAGAAGTGATTCATCGGGAACTTTTTGGTGATGATCTTCATTTAAAACAAGTATTAATTAATATTCTGGGAAATGCTGTGAAATTTACACCGGATGGAGGAAATATTTGGATTCGTATCAAAGAAACCGAACACACCTCAACTAAGGCATGGTTTAGGATAGAAGTTGAAGACACCGGTATTGGGATGAAGGAAGAATTTCTTAAAGATATTTTCCGACCTTTTAGTCAAGAAGCATCCAACAGTAGAACTACCTATCAGGGAACCGGTTTGGGAATGGCCATTACTAAAAATATTATTGAACTAATGGAAGGGAACATTTCTGTAGAAAGTATCTATCAGAAAGGAAGCAAATTTACAGTAACCTTACCATTTATGATTAACAGCAGATATCAGGGAAGTATAGAAAAACAACAGCAAAAAAATATAGCCGGAATCAAAATTCTGTTAGTAGATGATAATGAATTAAATCTTGAAGTTGCAAAAGAATTGTTGGAATCAGAAGGTGCTATCATAACTACTGCATGGAATGGTGAAGAAGCCGTAGATATTTTTGATAAATCAAAAGAATCTGATTTTGATCTTATTATTATGGATATTATGATGCCGGTATTGGATGGATTGGAAGCTACCAGAAAAATCCGTTCTTTACAGCGTAGGGATGCTGCCAATATTCCTATTATAGCAATGACTGCAAATGCATTTAGAGAAGATATTCAAAAATCTTTGGATGCAGGAATGAACGAACATATTTCAAAACCTGTAGATATTGAAACAATTCTTATTGCAATTAATAAATTTTTATAGAAAGAATAGGTTACTTATGAAAAAGATTAAATATATCATGGTACTTTTTATATTAATTACTTCATTGGCAGGATGTAAGAACCAGGAATGTGAAAAAGAAGATCCTCTTACAATCTTAACAACAAGTATTGATTATGAAAATTTTATGAAGGCATTTAGTGAAAAATATCCTGAGATAGAAATAGAGTTTATCAGTTATAAAGGATATAACCAAACAGGATATATTAGAGAATGCTTTGAAGCCGGAGAATTACCGGACATTGTAACCACCACTTCTTTTATTGATGAAGAATTACAGAAAGAGCAGTTGGCCGATTTGTCCAAATATAGTTTTGTAAATAATTTTTCTGATTCTTGGTTAAACAAGTGTAATGTGGACGGAAGTATTTATTTGCTGCCATCCAATTATTCGGCTATCGGATTTTATTATAATAAAACAATTATGGACAGATATGGCTGGGAGCTTCCAAGAAATTTTGAAGAACTGAAAGAATTATCGGTTAAAATTGAAGAAGCCGGATTAGAGACCTGTCTGGCAAGAATGGATTTAGAGGGTTTTATTTTTTCAGACCTATTTGGACTTGGTAATACATTCTTTTTTAATACTGAAAAAGGAGCAAAATGGAAAAATGATTTTTTGACCGGAAAATCCAATGCGGTAGGAAATCTTGAACCCGTTTTAAATTATCTGATGGAGTGGGTTGAACAAGGATTTATTTCTCCGGAAGATATTAACGGAAAAGGTGTTTCTGACAGATTTTATAGAGGGGAATGTGTATTCATGCTCTGCAATGGAATTGGTGCCGTAGAGCTTAATATAGACGGCATTGGGAAAATGGAATATGGAATCTTGCCTTGGCTAAGTCCTCAGGGTGAATCCAATATGATTGTAAGTAATGTATCCAGATATTATGGAGTTAATAAAAAATTAGAAGAAAAAGGACAAGAAAAAAAGCTGAAAGATGCTTTGTGTTTGATGGAATTCATGGCTTCTGAAGAAGGTATGAGCCTATTAAAAACAGATACCACAACTATTTCTCCTCTTAATACTTGGCAAATCAACGAAGACGATATGTATTTTGAGATTAAAGATTATATTATTGGTGGAAATTCCATTCCTTTAGTATATGCAGGTTGGGAAGACCTTATTATCCCAATGGCAGAAGAACTGTATGCATTAATGAAAAATGAACAAACCGTAGAATGTTGTGCCAAAGAATTTGATGCAATAAGAGATCAATGGCTAAGAAATGGACCTGAAAGCTTAGGATATGTCGAAGAAACCATATCCAAAGAAGATACGGCATATATAGTAGGGAAAATTTTATTAGAGAAAAATAATGCAGATGCAGCTTTAATTTCTTTAGGAGAGTATCATGGGTTTGGAAAAGAAAATCTTTATGGAATTCAATGTGGTATTTATCCCGGAGAGTTCAATTTAGATCGAATGAGAACTATTGTTCCTTCCGGAAGTATGTGCACTATCACAATGACCGGAAAAGAAATTATGGAAAAAGCTACAACCGGTAAATTAATACAATTTAACGATGCTGAAGAAGACATTGCTTTTCCGTATATTTTAGTAACAAAGCATAACATGGAATTAGAAGAAGAAGTTTTATATCAGTTAGTAATAGCTCAACATGATCTTTCGAAAGAACAACAAGACGATGTTCTTAAATTATGGACTCCCGTAGAAAGCCAGAATATGATGAAAGAATATTTTTCTTCCCTAAAAGATGTCATCTCTAAAGAAACATTTTATCAATGGTAATTTATTTGAAAAGGAAATAAGCTAAAAACAAAACTATTGTTATTGGTAGCTTATTTCCATATTCATATATCTATTGGTAGTTGTTAGTGATGTAGTAATATAATCTGGATAAAAATACAGAATTTGAAGGGACTTTTTTGTTTGGACGAATACAATTTTGAAAAATGTTATGAATAAACTCTTCGTCACAATTATTTAACCAGGCTGCATTAATTGCGTGTCTGATTGCCCGTTCTACACCGGTAGGGGTTGCATGAAAAGCTTTGGCAACATCAATGTATAATCCTTTGGTAATATAATGTATATATTCCGGATTTCTTAAAATTAATTCAATGGAATGAATAATGTATCCGTATCCATAAATGTTAGGAGGAACTCCGATGGCTAATAACAGTTTATGTAATTGGGCTGCATCGTAAGTTGCTTCAGAATAAGTAGTTGTAAACACATTGTTTTGTAATTGCATGGCTTCGTTTTTCATAGATGAAATTCTCCTTTTGTTTTTTTATGTATTATTTTTTCATTTCTTGTTTGTAAATGAAATATATCTAAAAAAAAGACAAAATATAATATTAAATATAACATTTCCTTTGTCGAAAAATGAAAAAGTGTATGTCATAAACAACATAGAGGTATCTCATGTTAAGCAAAAGATTAAAAGAAATTTTATATGATAAGAAAATTACTTTGGAATATTATTCGCAAATGAGCGGTGTTCCTATAGAAACTTTAAGAAATATTTATTATGGAAGAACTTCCAACCCTAATATAAAAACAGTAATGGCAATGGCAGAAGCACTGGATATGACCATTAATTCTTTGTTGGGTGTTGAAAATGCCACTAATAATGAAGAAAGAAAGCTATTAAACTATTATAGAAATTGTGGAACACATGGAAAAAATATTATTATGAATTTTGCAAAATATGAATCTGCCATAGCATCGGATGAACATGAAGGTCTTCGACAGTATAAAGTTATTTGCTTAAAATCCACAGATAATATTTTTCGAGGACTATTATATGATCCTGAAAATCCTTATGAAATTTATACCAACAAAAAAGAAGCCTATATGGCATTTGAAACATCCATAAATGATGCATCCCCTACCTATTGTAAGGGAGATATTCTTCTTTTGGAAAATCGTTTCCCAAAATCCGGAGAACATGGTGTATTTTTAAAAGAAGAAGAGGTTTTTGTGAAAATTTTTATAGAAAAAAAAGACGGCTATTGCTTAAAACCAATTCATAGAATCGGAAGTGAATTGCATTTTAAAAAATTAGAAAACATAGAGTGTCTGGGAACCTGTTGTGGTCTTATAAGGTGCTAATTTTTCTCTTGATTTTTATATATGTGTTTAGTATATTAGGATAGAGAGCAAAAAAGGAAGAGGTTATTATAAATGGTAAAAGTTGCTTTAGATGCCATGGGCGGCGACAATGCACCCCACGCAATTGTTCAAGGTGCCATTGATGCAGTAAATGAAAGCAAGAATGTAAAAGTATATCTTGTCGGAAAAGAAACCCTGGTGAAGGAAGAATTAATCAAATACAAATATGATGCAAATCAGATTGAAGTTGTGGATGCTACTGAAGTTATTGAAATGGCAGAGCCTCCGGTTATGGCAATCAGAAAGAAAAAAGATTCTTCTATTGTGAAAGCACTCCATTTGGTAAAAGAAGGAACTTGTGATGCGTTTGTTTCGGCAGGAAGCTCCGGAGCCGTTTTGGTAGGAGGACAGTTGATTGTTGGACGTATTAAAGGGGTGGAAAGACCACCATTAGCGCCATTAATCCCAACCGAAAAAGGTGCATCTTTGTTAATTGATTGTGGAGCTAACGTAGATGCCAGGCCTTCACACCTGGTTCAGTTTGCCAAAATGGGAACTGTTTATATGGAAAGTATCATGGGGATTAAAAATCCTAAAGTTGCAATTGTTAATATTGGTGCAGAAGAAGAAAAAGGGAATGCATTAGTAAAAGAAACTTTTCCTTTATTAAAAAATACTCCTGAGATTAATTTTATCGGAAGTATTGAAGCAAGAGACATACCAAAAGGCTATGCTGATGTTATTGTTTGTGAAGCCTTTGTTGGTAATGTTATCTTAAAATTATACGAAGGTGTTGGTGGCACGTTAATTAAGAAGGTAAAAGAGGGTATGATGACAACATTAAGAAGCAAAATAGGTGCACTTTTAGTAAAACCTGCTCTTAAAAACTGTTTGAAATCTTTTGATCTTGAAGAATATGGCGGAGCACCATTACTTGGTTTAAAAGGCTTGGTTGTAAAGACACATGGCAGTTCTAAAGCGATTGAAATTAAGAACACCATCTTACAATGTGAGACTTTTAAAGAACAAAACATAAATGAAAAAATTAAAAATATCATTGTAAAAAACGATGAATCAGAAGTGTAAAAGTTTACAATGATGAAAGAAAGGAACAGAATAATGGAATTTGAAAAATTAAAAAAAGTAATTGCTGAAGTATTAAGTGTTGACCCTGATGAAATCACATTGGAAACTACCTTTGCAGATGATTTAGGAGCGGATTCTTTAGACGTTTTTCAGATTATTATGGGCTTGGAAGAAGAATTTGATATTGAAATTGCACCGGAAAATGCAGAAAATATTACTACTGTTGAAGAAGCAGTTGAATTAATTAAAGCCGCAATTAATTAATATAAAGCATAAACTCGAAAGCCCGTAAGGGCTTTTTCGAGTTCAAACGCTAGTATATTAACCTATAATTATTGCAGTAATTTTTCTGCAGAACGGACAGCTAATATAATAGCGTTTGATGTTGCTTTCAAATGATAGGAGGAAATTTATGGCAACAGGTCATGCACTTGCTGAATTAGAAAAAAGAATTGAATATACTTTTCAAAATAACGCACTTTTAAAACAGGCTCTTACTCACAGTTCTTATGCAAATGAACAAAAAATCAGAAAAAACGGAGATTATGAACGTTTGGAATTTCTTGGCGATGCTGTTCTTGAAATGATTTCCAGTGAATTTTTATTTAAAGAAAATCCTGAAATGCCGGAAGGAAAATTAACAAAGCTTCGTTCCAGTTTGGTTTGTGAGCCTGCCTTGGCACAGTGTGCAAAAGAAATTGATTTAGGTTCTTATATGTTGTTAGGAAAAGGAGAAGAGGCTACCGGAGGTCGTTACCGTGAATCCATTACTTCGGATGTTATGGAAGCTTTGATTGGTGCATTGTATTTAGATGGCGGTTATGAAATTGCCCGTGATTTTATCTATAAATATATTTTGTCTGATATCGAAAACCGTATTTTGTTTTATGACAGTAAAACCGTATTACAGGAAATTATTCAAACAAAACCTAACCAAAAACTTGTATATGAATTAGTTGATGAAATAGGTCCTGATCATAATAAAGAATTTGTAGTAGAAGCCCTATTAAATGGAGTAAAAATTGGTTTTGGTCAGGGAAAAACAAAAAAAGCCGCGGAACAACAGGCTGCTTATGAAGCTATTCTTGCTATAAGAAAAACAGATGATTCTATCTGATTGTCTTTCAACAGATAGATACGATTATAACTAGAAACGGAAAATTATTATATGTATTTAAAAAGTATAGAAGTTCAAGGATTTAAATCCTTTGCAAACAAAATAAATTTTCAGTTCCACAATGGAATTACAGCCATTGTAGGTCCTAACGGAAGCGGAAAAAGTAATGTTGCAGATGCCGTTCGTTGGGTATTAGGGGAACAAAAAATCAAACAGCTCCGTGGTTCTTCCATGCAGGACGTTATTTTTTCGGGAACAGAAATGAGAAAACCATTAAGCTATGCTTATGTGGCGATTACACTGGATAATAGAGATCATCAGTTAGCCATTGATTACGATGAAGTAACTGTGGCCAGACGTTTGTATCGTTCGGGAGAAAGTGAATATTTAATTAATGGTGCAGCCTGTCGTTTAAAAGATGTTTATGAATTGTTCTATGATACCGGTATCGGTAAAGAAGGATATTCGATTATCGGTCAGGGACAGATTGATAAAATTTTAAGTGGAAAGCCGGAAGAAAAAAGAGAGCTTTTTGATGAAGCTGCCGGTATTGTTAAATTTAAACGTAGAAAAGCCGCTGCGCAGAAGAAATTGGAAGAAGAAAAGCAGAACCTTCTTCGTGTTAATGATATTTTATCAGAGTTGGAAAAACAGATTGGACCTTTAGAGAAACAATCTGAAAAAGCTAAAATTTATTTAAAGAAAAAAGAAGAACTAAAAACCTTGGATGTAAATATGTTTCTTTTGGAAAATTCCCGAATTAAAGAACAGTTAGATAAGGTAGAATCTTCTCTTGAAATTGCTTCAGATGAATTACAAAAATCAACTCAAACATACGAAAATATAAAAGAAGAGTATAACAGTATTCAAAGTACAATTGAATCCTTGGAAGAACAAATTGAAACTGCAAGAACAAGTCTTACCGATACCAGTGTTTTAAGAGGTAAACTTGAGGGTGAAATTAAAGTTTTGGAAGAACAGATAAAATCTGCCACTTCCAATGAAGAACATTTACAGAATCGTTTTTCTGCCATGTCTGTATCTATTCATGAAAAAGAAGAAGAACGAAATAATCTTCTTTCAGAAAAGGCAAAAATTGATAAAGAAGCGGAAGAAACACTTAAATTAAAAGAAGATGCAAACAAACTTTTAATTGATTTGCAGAACAAAATAGAACATATTAATAACAATATTGAAGCCGGAAAAAATACAATTATTAATGCCTTAAACGAACGAGCAACTATTAAAACAAACATTGGTCGTTTAGAAACTATGCTTGAACAGGCAAATATCAGAAAAGCAGAGCTTATTTCAAAAATTGTATCTGTGAAATCTGATGAAGCGAAACAGGAACAGGTACTTGCTCATTTAGAAAACGAATTTAAGCAGGTAAATGACAATATTATTTCTTTAAATAATGCTCAGGCCAAAAAGGAAGAAGAGTTAGATGAAGTAAGAGAAAATCTTACTAATCTAGACCAGAAACTTCGCGATACCCAGGTTCTTTATCATCAGGAAAAATCTAAATTAGATGCGTTATCCAATTTAACAGAACGCTATGAAGGTTATGGTGGTTCTGTCAAAAAGGTTATGGAACAGAAAGAGCATGAAAAAGGTATTATAGGTGTAGTTGCAGACATTATTAAAGTAGATAAAAAGTATGAAACTGCCATTGAAACCGCATTAGGTGGTAATATTCAGAATATTGTTACGGATGATGAAGACACTGCAAAGAAGATGATTCAGTTTTTGAAAAAAAACAAAGGCGGTCGCGCTACCTTTTTACCCCTTACCAGTATTAAAAATACTCAGGAATTTAAAACACCACAGGTATTGGATGAAAAAGGCGTTGTAGGTATGGCAGACAGTCTGGTGTATACAGAAGATAAATATTCCGATGTTTCAAAAGCAATGTTAGGTAGAATTGTTGTCATTGATAACATAGATAATGCAGTAAAAATTGCACGTAAATATGACTATGGTATCCGTATGGTAACGATTGAAGGTGAACTTTTGGTACCGGGCGGAGCTATCAGTGGTGGTGCCTTTAAAAACAACAGCAATCTTTTAGGCCGACGCCGTGAAATGGAAGAACTGGAAAATAAGGTAAAGGCATATTTAAAAGAAATTGATAAACTTTTAAATCAAATTGAAGAAACCAAAGAAGAACGTAGTAAAAAACGCTTAGAATTAGAGCAGATTAAATCTGATTTACAGGATGAATTTATCCATCAGAATACTGCAAGACTGAATATTATTACTGCAAGAGAAAAAATGGAAGAAACCCAGAGTGGGGCAGATAACCTTCAAACAGAATCCAAAGAAATTGAAGAACAGATTACGTCGATTATTAACGACAAAAAAGCTACCTTGGAAGAATTAGCATCTTCCGAAAAATTAGAAAAGAGTGTGGAAATACAAATTCTCGAATTCCAGTCAGAATTAGAAGGCCTGCGAAAAAAAGAATCAGAACAGACTGCCATTGTTTCAGAAACCGAAGTAGAAGCTGAAAAAATGCTTCAAAAAATCGGTTTTGAACAACAAAATTTAGAACGAATCGACGGCGAGTTAGTACGTTTGAAAAATGAACTGACTGAAATTGAAGAAGGTATTGTAAAAAATCATACCGAGGTAGAAGAAAAGAAGTTATCCATTGAAGAAATCAGAAAAACTATTGATGCTTCTCATACTTTCCAGACCGATGCAGAACTTAAATTACAAAATATGATTGTTGAAAAAGAAAGTTTAAGTGAAAAACAGAAAAACTTCTTCAAGAATCGTGAAGAAATGGCAGAAAAAATTACTGCTTTAGATAAAGAAGTATATCGTCTTACCAATCAAAAAGAACGTCATGAAGAATCTATAAAATCCCACATTGATTATATGTGGAATGAATATGAAATTACCCTTCATGATGCGGCTAATATGAGAAATCCGGAATTGACGGATTTAACCGTTATGAAGCGGGATATTGCAGCTTTAAAAGATGCCATCAGACGTTTGGGAGATGTTAATGTTAACGCTATTGAAGATTATAAAAATATTATGGAGCGTTATACTTTCCTGAAAACCCAGCATGATGATTTGGTGGAAGCAGAAAAGACTTTAAATGACATTATCACAGAATTAGATAGTGCCATGAGAAAGCAGTTTAAGGAAAAATTTGCACAGATTTCCCGTGAGTTTGATAAAGTATTCAAGGAACTCTTTGGCGGTGGTAAAGGTACTTTGGAATTAATGGAAGAGGAAGACATCCTGGAGGCCGGAGTAAGAATTATTGCCCAGCCACCCGGAAAGAAGCTTCAGAATATGATGCAGTTATCCGGTGGAGAAAAAGCATTGACTGCTATTGCACTTTTATTTGCAATTCAAAACTTAAAACCTTCTCCATTCTGTCTTTTAGATGAAATTGAAGCAGCTCTGGATGAAAGTAATGTAGCCCGCTACGCAAAATATTTACATAAACTTACTAAGCATACACAGTTTATTGTAATCACCCATAGACGTGGAACCATGGAAAGAGCAGACCGTCTGTATGGTATTACCATGCAGGAAAAAGGTGTTTCTACTTTGGTAAGTGTCAATTTAGTTGAAGGAGCAATTGAAGATTAACTTGCTTTACATGTAAGAACATGTATACGAAAAATCGTAACTTAAAACTATTTCCAAAATAAAGAAGAAAGGAAGGACTTAACGTGGAGAAACAGGAAAAAAAGGGATTTTTTAGTAGATTAAAAGAAGGTTTGACAAAAACCAGAGATAATATTGTTAAGAGTATAGATACCTTATTTTATGATGCTTCCTGTATTGATGAAGATTTCTATGAAGAGTTGGAAGAAACTCTTATTATGGGAGATATAGGAATTAATGCAACACAGGCAATTATTGATAAGCTTCGTGTGGAAATCAAAGCCAATCTCCTTACCAATCCTGCCGATTGTAAAGACCTTTTAATTAAAACCATAAAAGAGCAGATGCGTGTGGAAGAAACTGCATATGCTTTTGAAGAACAGCAGTCTATTGTTATGGTAATTGGTGTAAATGGTGTTGGAAAAACCACCACTGTAGGTAAGCTTGCCGGAAAATTAAAAGGTGACGGTAAGAAAGTTCTTATTGCAGCAGCAGATACCTTCCGTGCGGCCGCCGGAGAACAGTTGGAAGAATGGTGTCACCGTGCCGGCGTTGATATGATTGGCGGTAAAGAAGGCGGAGATCCGGCAAGTGTTGTTTATGATGCAGTAAATGCAGCAAAAGCGAGAAATGTTGATGTTCTTTTATGTGATACTGCCGGAAGACTTCATAATAAGAAAAATCTTATGGAAGAATTAAAGAAAATGAATCGTATTATTGACCGTGAATTTCCAAATGCCCACAGAGAAAATCTTGTGGTCTTGGATGCAACCACAGGCCAAAATGCGTTAAATCAAGCAAAAGAATTCGGTAGTGTGGCAGAACTTACGGGCATTGTTCTTACAAAAATGGATGGTACAGCCAAAGGCGGTATTGCCATTGCAATTCAATCTGAACTTGGAGTTCCGGTAAAATACATTGGGGTAGGGGAAACCATTGAAGATTTACAGAAATTTGATTCCGACCAGTTTGTGGATGCATTATTTGATGTTCGCAGTTAATACTATAATGGAAAGAGGACCAGACAAATGAATACAGAAATGTTAACTCTGGAAAAATTTGAAGAAGCGGCAGACGAAGTAAAAAAAGTTACTTCCGAAACCAAGTTGATTTACAGCGATTATTTTAGCCAGAAAACAGGTAATAAAGTTTATTTAAAACCGGAAAATATGCAGTTTACCGGTGCTTATAAAGTAAGAGGTGCTTATTATAAAATGAGTACTTTATCCGAAGAAGACCGCCAGAAGGGCATCATTACAGCTTCCGCCGGTAATCATGCACAAGGTGTTGCTTACGCAGCAAAATGCTATAACGTAAAGGCTACCATTGTTATGCCTACAACTACGCCCTTAATGAAAGTAAACCGAACCAAAAGTTATGGTGCTGAAGTTGTTTTATATGGTGATGTATATGACGAAGCCTGTAACCGTGCCTATGAATTAGCAGCGGAACATGGCTACACTTTTATTCATCCCTTTGATGATGAAGCAGTAGCCACCGGTCAGGGTACTATTGCTATGGAAATTTTTAAAGAATTACCATTAGTTGATATCATTTTATGTCCTATCGGTGGTGGTGGATTAGCAACCGGTGTATCTACCTTGGCTAAATTATTAAATCCAAAGATTCAAGTTATCGGTGTAGAACCTGCAGGGGCTAATTGTATGGAAGAATCTTTAAAAAACGGTAAAGTTACAACTTTACCGGGAGTAAATACCATTGCAGACGGTACTGCGGTTAAAACACCCGGAACTAAGATTTTCCCTTATATCCAAAAGAATCTGGATGATATCATTACTGTAGAAGACAGTGAACTGGTAGTATCTTTCTTGGATATGGTTGAAAATCATAAAATGGTAGTTGAAAACTCAGGTCTTCTTACTATTGCAGCTTTAAAGAAACTGAATGTAAAAGGTAAAAAAGTAGTTTCTATACTCAGTGGTGGGAATATGGATGTAATTACTATGTCTTCTGTAGTACAGCAGGGCTTGATTTTAAGAGACCGAATTTTCACTGTCTCTGTTTTACTTCCCGATAAGCCGGGTGAATTAAGCCGGGTAGCAGGAGTTGTTGCCCATGAAAGTGGTAATGTAATTAAATTAGAACATAACCAGTTTGTATCCATTAACCGTAATGCAGCAGTAGAGCTTAGAATCACATTAGAAGCTTTTGGAACAGAACATAAAAATCAGATTATTGAAGCATTAAGCAAAGAAGGCTATCAGCCAAAGGTGGTAAGAACGAATATATGATCCATGAAAAGAAAAGCATAAAAAACCATATTAAAGATTATATCGTAATTACCATAGCAAGTTTTTTCTATGGTTTGGCAATTAGTCAGTTTTTAGATCCAAATGATATTGCTCCCGGAGGTGTTTCCGGTTTGTCTATGATTATTAATCGAATTATTGATATTGAAGTAGGTACTATTATTTTAATGATTAATATTCCGATTTTACTTCTGGGTCTGTATAAATTTGGATTTAAATTTTTAATTTCTACCATATATGCTACAGTTATGGGTTCTGTTTTCACTAATATTTTAGCTGTTTATCCACCTATAACCCGTGATCCATTACTTGCCACGATTTGCGGCTCTGCTGTAGCATCCGTAGCTATTGGTTTCATTTTTAAAAGTGGTGCTACTACAGGAGGAACCGATATTATCGTTAAAGTATTACGATTAAAGTTTCCGCATCTAAAAACCGGACGTTTATTTTTGATGTGTGATTTAGTGGTGGTTCTTTTATCTGCATTTGTATTTGAAAATACAGATTCTGCACTTTATGCGGTAATTGGTGTGTTTTTAATGAGTGTGGTATTTGACATTGTACTTTACGGGGCTGACGGTGCCAAATTAATTTATATTATCAGTAATGAATGGCAATCTATTGCAACACGGCTTTTAATGGAACTTGATGTAGGTGTAACCTATCTGGAAGGAGAAGGCGCTTACAGTAATGAAAAAAAACGGGTTATTATGTGTGTTGTAAGAAAACAGATTTCGCCACAGGTAGAAGAAGTGGTAAAGGAAGAAGATGCCAACGCATTTATGATTATTTCCAGTGCTGCGGAAATTTATGGTGAAGGATATAAAAATATCTACAGCGAAAAAATTTAATAAACAAATGGCATGTATCACATTTATAAATTATAACTAAAAAATGGGTTATAAGAGAACTACTGGACTTTAGTAGAAAATTCATGTATACTACAATGGTTTAAAAGTGAAATATATATTTTTTTATACAGAAAGGACAAAATTATGGGATTATTAAAAACATGGCGTGATACCGCTTATTCCGAAACAGCAAACAAAGGGGATTTACAGAGATTCTGGAATACTTATTTTGAAGCAGAAACAGAAATTTATGCGACTCTTTTAAAAAATCCTGATGAAGTTGTAACAGGTACTGTAAAAGAATTGGCTGATAAATTTGAAGTAAGTGTTATGACTATGACCGGTTTCTTAGATGGAATCAATGATAGTTTGGTAACTCCAAATCCGATTGATGAAATGGAAGAAGATACCGTTGTTAATTTAGGCTTCGACAAAGCACTTCTTTACAAAAATATGGTAGCTGCTCAGGCTGATTGGTTATACGAATTAGAAGAATGGGAAGCTATTTTTGATGAAGAAACAAGAAAAGCTTTATACAAAGAACAGAAATCATCTACAACAATTGTAAAAGAAGAAAAAGTATATCCAAACGATCCATGTCCATGTGGAAGCGGTAAAAAATACAAAAAATGTTGTGGTAAAAACTAAGATATAAAGAAGGGACTGTTGCAACAGTCCCTTTTATTTATGGTTCCAATGTTTCAATTATTGTATCTATATTTCGCATCAAACCTTCTTCAAGATTAATATTTTCCTGCCAAGCTACATTGGTCATATGATAGAGCATGGAAGTCATGAGTTTTTCCTTCGTTTCTTTTGTTTTCGCATTGCCAAGTTGTCCTGCCAGAAGTTCTATTTGATTAATTGAAAAATCTACATCCATTTTATGATGGTAATTGACAGCGGCTTTTTTCTGAACCTTTGCAGAGCGCAGAAGAGCAGGAAGGGCTTTGGGAATCCCGTGAAGCGGAAGTGTGGGATTGTTCTTTTTTTCTTCTGCCTTCAATTCTTCCCATGTTTTTTCATTATCATCCAAACTATCATGTTTAAATACATGTGGATGTCTGTGTATCATTTTTTCAGTGATTTCTTTTACAACATCCTCCAAAGTGAAAAGATGTTCTTCTTCGGCAATCACACTATGTAGCACAACCTGAAGAAGAATATCTCCCAATTCTTCTCTTAAATTATCAATTTCACCTTTTGAATGGTAATTTAACATAGCGTCAGCAGCTTCATAAGCCTCTTCAATTAATTGCATTCTAAGCGATTCATGAGTCTGTGCTTTGTCCCAGGGACATCCATGTTCACTACGAAGTTCTTCCACTACATGAATAAAATTTTCTAAAGCACTTAATACGTTTTCCTTCATTAACATAATTTTCCTTTCAAAAGTTATTTATTCAACAAGTATAACAAATCCTCAAATACAACACCTTCCGGTTCCGGCACCTCCAGTTCCATGGAATGTTGAATACATTTTTTAATAAAAAGGGCAGCCTTTTTTACAGACACACGAAAATCAACGCCATTTACTGCATCGGCAGCAACCATGGAAGAGAAAATGTCTCCGGTTCCGTGTCTACCGTTTCCGATTTTATGAGTACTGATAAAGATAGGTTCTTCCCCTTTTACATAACATAAATTGGTAATATAAGTTTTCTGTCCAATTCCTGTAATCACTACTTTAGAAGGCCCTTTATCACATAATTTCTTTGCAATTTCAATGATTTCTTTTCTTTGCCAATTATTTTTATAAGGAGTATCCGTTAAAATGCAGGCTTCAGTAACATTGGGAGTAAGAATATCTGCATATTGTACTAATTCTTTCATTTTACTGCACATATCCGGAGTATAAGCAGAATATGTCTTTCCGTGATCTCCCATGATTGGATCAATTACAACAATAGTATTTTCTTTTTTGAAATCTTTTATAAATCCTACAACAATATCTATCTGATGTTTAGAACCTAAATAACCGGAAATAATTCCATCAAAAGAGAAGTTCAACTTTTTCCATTGTTCCATATATGGAATCATTTCATCCGTTAAATCTTTAAAATGAAAATTTGGAAACCCGGTGTGATTGGAAAATACGGAAGTAGGGATTGGACAGCAAGCTACCTTCATAGATGAAATCACGGGAATGGACACAGTTAATGCACATTTTCCGTAGCCTGCAAGATCATTAATAATTGCTATTTTTTTCTGAGTATATTTTTGAGCCATATCATAAACTCACTTTCCATGTATTATAATTATCATTAATTAATGCCATAGTTTAAGAACAATAATATAGTAACATATATTTAATAAAAGGGCATATTAAAGTTTCAATTTACTTGTTTTTACCTTCCTTTTTTTAATACCTCCTCTTACTTGACATAAAATAAGGAAAGGATTAAAATATCAAAGACTATATTTTTAGACTTATTATTTAGATAAAATAGGTAGAAAGAAGGATACAAATGGCACAACCATATAACCACAAAGAATTGGAAGCAAAGTGGCAGAAAGTTTGGGACGACGAAAAAGCTTTCGAAACTTCCACAGATTATTCCAAACCAAAATTTTATGCATTAGTAGAATTCCCATATCCATCAGGTCAGGGTCTTCACGTAGGTCACCCAAGACCTTATACAGCATTAGATATTGTTGCTCGTAAGAGAAGAATGCAGGGATATAACGTATTATATCCAATGGGATGGGATGCATTCGGTCTTCCTACAGAAAACTATGCAATTAAAAATCATATTCATCCAAAGATTGTTACAAAAAACAACGTAGAAAGATTCAAAAATCAGCTTCATTCTTTAGGATATTCCTTTGACTGGGATAGAGAAGTAAATACAACAGATCCTAACTACTACAAATGGACACAGTGGATTTTCTTAAAATTATTCAATGCCGGTCTTGCTTACAAATCTGAAATGCCAATTAACTGGTGTACAGAATGTAAAGTTGGTCTTGCTAACGAAGAAGTTGTTAATGGCGTTTGTGAACGTTGTGGAGCAGAAGTTGTTCGTAAAGTTAAGAGTCAGTGGATGTTAAAAATTACAGAATATGCTGACAAATTAATTCAGGACTTAGATGGTGTTGATTACATCGAAAGAGTAAAAGTTTCCCAGAAAAACTGGATTGGTAAATCCCAGGGTGCTGAAGTTGATTTTGCAATTGCCGGAAAAGAAGATAAATTACGTGTATATACAACAAGACCGGATACATTATTTGGTGCAACATATATGGTAATTTCTCCGGAACATCCAATGATTGAAAAATATAAGGATGAACTTAAAAACTACGATGCTTTAGTAGAATATAGAGAAATGGCTTCTCGTAAATCAGATTTCGAACGTACAGAACTTGCAAAAGATAAAACCGGTGTTATGATTGATGGTTTATGTGCAATTAATCCTGTAAATGGGAAAGAAATTCCAATTTGGGTTTCTGATTATGTATTAATGTCCTATGGTACAGGTGCTATTATGGCAGTTCCGGCCCATGATGAAAGAGACTGGGATTTTGCTAAGAAATTCAACATGCCAATTATTGAAGTAGTAGCAGGTAGCGATGTAAGTGTTGAAGAAGCTGTTTATACAGACGTAGCAACAGGTACATTAGTTAATTCTGAATTCTTAAATGGTCTTTCTGTTGCAGAAGCAAAAGAAAAAATCATTGCTTTCTTAGAAGAAAAAGGTATCGGTACAGCGAAAACTAACTTCAAACTTCGTGACTGGGTATTCTCCAGACAGCGTTACTGGGGAGAACCTATTCCGATTGTAAAATGTGAAAAATGCGGTTATGTGGCAATCAACGAAAGTGAATTACCATTAGAACTTCCTGATGTAGAAAGCTACATGCCTACAGATAACGGTGAATCTCCATTAGCTGCTATGACAGATTGGGTAAAAACAACCTGTCCATGTTGTGGTGGACCAGCTGAGAGAGAAACAGATACCATGCCACAGTGGGCTGGTTCTTCTTGGTATTTCTTACGTTATACAGATCCAACAAATGATGATGCATTAGCTAGTAAAGAAGCTTTAGAATACTGGTTACCTGTTGACTGGTACAATGGTGGTATGGAACATACTACATTGCATTTATTATATTCCCGTTTCTGGCACAAATTCTTATATGATCAGGGAGTAGTTCCTTGTAAAGAACCTTACCAGAAGAGAACTTCTCACGGTATGATTTTAGGATCTAACGGTGAAAAAATGTCTAAGTCCAGAGGTAACGTTGTAAACCCTGACGAAATTGTAGATGATTTTGGTGCAGATACACTTCGTACTTACGAAATGTTCATTGGAGCATTTGATTTAAGTGCTTCCTGGTCTGATGATGGAGTTAAAGGATGTAGAAGGTTCTTAGACCGTGTATGGAAATTACAGGATATTTTAGTAGATGGTGATGTTTACAGTGCAGATATGGAAACAAAAATGCACCAGACAATCAAAAAAGTAACTAATGACTTCGAAAATCTTAAATTCAACACAGCTATTGCAGCTATGATGGCTTTAATCAATGATTTCTATAAAAAGAATGCTGTTAACAAAGCTGAATATACAACTTTAATTACTTTATTAAACCCAGTTGCTCCTCATATTACAGAAGAGTTATGGTCAGTATTAGGTAATGAAGGTAGAGTATACCAGACAGCTTGGCCACAGTACGACGAAGCTAAAACAGTAGAATCTACTATTGAAATTGCAGTTCAGATTAATGGTAAAACTAAAGCACTCGTAAAAGTAGCGGCTGATGTAGATAAAGATACAGCAATTGCTGCTGCAAAAGAAGCTCTTGGTGACAAATTAAGCGGTAACATTATTAAAGAAATTTATGTTCCTGGTAAAATTGTAAACATTGTAGCAAGATAGTTTATAACCTCCGGTGATAGTATTTCACCGGAGGTTACTTTATTGTTTTCTACTATAAAACATTTTAATAATCTGATTCATTTTCGCAATTTCATCCTCAGATGCAAATTTCTTTAATACAGGAATAATTGTATCAATTTCCTCCTGAGAATAAGTTATATTTTGTTTTTTTGCTTTCATTGCTAAAGACATAAAAAAAGGTAACATTTCTTTTCCGGAATGTTTTTGACCTTCAAACATCATACTTTGTAAAAATTGAAGCTTTTGAACAGGAATATTAATTAATTCAGGATCCTGCATCCAATCTGTATTTATACTCATATTTACCTCCATAACCATTGATATCACTCATATTTTTTTCTACAAATTTTCCTCTGCAAACATGGAAAACATTGCCTGTTGCTCCTCAGACATCATATTTTTTAACATATCCATCATATTGCCATTATTCAAATCACCCATACCACCGAACATGTTTTCTTCTCCCGACATAGAAGCCATGAATTGCTGAATCATTGGCATATATTGCTGCATTTCTTCCATCATATGCATCATATTCTGCATTTGTGCAAAGCCGGAAAGAGTATTTTTTTCCACCGGACTACAATAAGGTGTAAGTAAAGGAAGTAATACCTTTAAGTCTAAATTTTTCTTTCTTCTAAAACCGGAATAATAAAGACTTGCAGAATATTTCTTAAAAAAATTCATAGTAAACATTAATTCCTGCCATTTTATGAAAACAGCCAGTTTTTTTTGATGCTCCGATTCTAAATAGGGAAGCAGAAGCTTTAAAATTTTCATATGATTAGTGGTATATAACGTATCAAAAGCCAGAATGGCATCTGTGACACATTCATTATTCTCAGAACATTTTTCCATATCTGACTCCTTGATTCTATATTCCAACATATGCATATAATTTGTAATTTATGTTATTATCCCTGTTGTTCATAAATCTTTTTATGCAGATTGTTTTATGTAAGAAGGCGCCGGTGAAACGACGCCTGTAAAGAAATTAGCAGAAGGAACCATTGTTTCCGCAGCAGGAGAAGAGAATAAGAAGAATGATAATCCATTCACAGCTATTACTGTTGTTGTCACTACAACCACATCCACCATTACCAATACCAATACCACTTCCGCCATTTCCGCATCCGCCACAGAAGAATAAAAGGATAATAATCCAAATCCAGCTGCCGCATCCACCGTTGTTATTGTTATTTGTGCTGCATCCGCATCCGCAGCTGCTTGCTGTTAAATCGCTCATAAATAAGCCTCCATTTTTTTATTTTCTATGCTTTATATTATGTAAATAGACTTGTCAGTGTTTCTAAAAAATAATAATTTATTTTTCGCTTCAAAAAGATAGAAATAAACATAGATATGGATAAAACACTTGCATAAATTTCAAGATATTGTAAAATAGATTTGTATGTAGAAATTTATATTGGAGTAATTTGGTCCATGAATGACTATAATGTAAGAGGTCGTTCTTTTCGTACAGCTTCAGATTATCAGGCTGCTCTTAGGGATGAGAAGAAGATAGAAGTGATTCTAAAGAAATATGATAGTTTCGATTTGAAGGGAAAAGAACATATTATAAATGTACTCAACCGTGGAGAAATTAAATTTGAAACGCTGATTGGGGAAGATTTTATTTTTGAAATAGAGGGAAAACACAATAAATTTAAGACAAGTTCTAATGGAAAATCAAAGAAAACAAAGCAAAAATCTTCCACTTCCAAAGCTGTAAAAGCTTCCAAGACTGTAAAACAGGAAAAAAAGAAGATGTCTTTGGAAGATTATGATGCTGATATGCAGGCACGCATCAAAGAAGAATTATTTTTACAGGAGAAAAAACGAAAAAACACCGTACTTATTTGTTCTTTGGTTGCTGTTCTTTGTTTAGGATATGTTTTCTTTTATTATTATTTATACGAAAAAAATTCCAATGAATATGAGCATTTAGCATCTTTAAAACAATCTGTTGATAATCAGGTACATATTAATTACACACCGGAAGAAGAAAAAAAAGAGTTGGTAGTTTTGGAAAAATATAAAAAATTATTTTCTCAGAACAAAAGTCTAATAGGATGGATAAAAATTGACGATACAAATATAGACTACCCTGTTATGCAAACAGTAAACAATGAGTATTATCTGACACATAATTATAATCAACAATATGATAAAAACGGCTCTATTTTTCTGGATAAGGATTGTGATATTACCAATCCGGGAACTAACATGATTATTTACGGACACCATATGAGTTCCGGTAAAATGTTTGGTAAGTTGGATTTGTATAGCAGTAAAGACTATTATGAAAAGCATCCTGTCATTCAATTTGATACTATTTATGAAGAGGGACGATACCAGATTATGTATGTTTTCCGTTCACGTATCTATAATGAGGATGAAATTGTTTTTAAATATTATCAATTTTTTGAAGCTTCTACACCGGAAGAATTTGATTCTCATATGAATGAAATGGCAAATCTGGCACTATACAATACCGGAGTTACTGCCACCTATGGAGATAAGTTAATTACTCTTTCTACTTGTGACCGTTCGGAACAGGACGGAAGATTTGTAGTAGTTGCAAAGAAAATAAATTAGACAAATTCCTTAAAGGAGATGACTATCATGGCTAAAACAAAAAAGAAGAAAAACTACAGATTACGTAAATCAGTACGTAGAACTCTTGGTGCATTATTTATGATATCTGCCATTATTATAGCAGCAATTCCGTTCCCGGATGCCGCAGCGACAGAAGGAGAAAGTACACTCGGACAAGAAGGAACAACACAATTAGATCCGTCTCAGGTTGATCTTCCTGATTTAGGGAACTTGTATAGTTATACAGAAGCCACAGCCCAACAAATAACAGATGCCGGATCTGTATATAAAGATGAACCTGAAGCAATTCAAAAAATTGACTTTAAAGAAATCAGTACAGATAAAGATAATAAGTTACTTCATAAAGCCATGTACATTCGTCCCGATGGCAATGACTATATGTTGATTCGTCAGTTTGACTTTGTAACAAGAAATTTTTCGGGTACCAGTTATGGTGTAATTACAAAATACTATGACATGTTTTGGGAACCTGAACTGACTCTTTCTTCCAGTGTTACTACGGATTATGAAATGACAAGTGAACAGGATATTACTAACTTTTATGCTGATTCTAACACCGGAGGTAAAAACCTTATTTATGATAAGAATGACTCCGACACTGATGCTAATGAAGCTTTTTTTAAAGAGTTTTATCCTGTAAAGTATCAACAATATATAGATGATGAAATATCCGGTCCTTTAGAATGTAATCCTGCCATTGCTTTTGAAAAAAATGGTTCTAATACTGCAAACAGATTAAAATATTACTGCTGGCAAAAAGGATTTATAGGTTATACGCTGTTTAGTGTAAAGGATAAAGCCAGTGACAATCCAACACCAAGTCCGGATGGTTCGGATCCCCGTATTTACGTAATGAAAGCTATTTCCGGATACGAAAATTATAAAAGACCAACAGGTTATTTTGATAAAGATGGTTTTATCACCGGAGGAGATGCTTCCATTGTTGCCATTGGTGAAAATGCATTTACCGGTGTTAAGAATGTAGACACTATAATTTTACCAGATACCATTAAATATATTGCTGATAATGCATTTTATAATTCCTTTATTGATAATGTAAAATTATATGGAACAACAGCTGTAGGACATCGTGCATTTAAAAATTGTGTTGATTTAGAATCTGTAACGTTACCCATTGTAACAACTTTCGGAGTTGAAGCATTCTATGGCTGTCCAAAGTTGACAGATATTAAATTTAATTCTTCAACAGCTAATATCCATAGAGGTGCATTTGCCAATTGCGATGCTTTGGAAAACGTTGATTTATCTTCTATAACATCAACTTGTATCGTTGGAGAAGGAGCATTTTTTAACTGTCCATTAGCAAATTTAAATTTTGGAAGTTCACACGTAGATACCTTAGGAGATGGTGCTTTTGCAACTATCAGAAATCAAACGGACAAATTAACCAAAGTTGACATGTCTAACAGTGCTATTACATCCTACGGAAAACACACATTCTCCGGAAGGGAATATCTTGAAGATGTAATTATGTCAGGTAACTTTGGTACAAATAATAATCTGTCCGATGAACAAAGGACCTTGCCGGAAACTATATTCTTGGGTTGCTCAAATTTGGGTAGGGTTAAATTTCCAAATAATTCCAAATATGTTTTATATGGTAAAAATGTTGGAGATAATATTGTATTTGGTCAGGATGAAAACGGTGAAGATATCGTAGGAAGTGCTATCTTTACAAGCATAACAAATCGTGAATTTTATGTAGAAGGTCCCATGGAATCACAACTGGGTGCCCCTGCTTATCAACGTAAAGAAACTTGGATATGTCGAAATGGCGCAAAAGATTATGTGCCATATATGTATACAGAAAACGGTCAAATTTATTACGAAGTAAAATCAGGATGTTATTTACTGGGATTAGAGATAGATAAAGAAACTCAAACGGCAATTGTAAAAAAATGTGAATTGGATACTTCAATACCGTCAGAACAGGATGGAACCTTAAAAATAAATGATAAAGTTGGTATTTATACTATTGTTGGCTTTGCAGAAGGATGTTTTGACGATAAAAACTTAAAAGATAGTTTAACGAATTTAACCATTAATGATACCATTGAATCTATTGGTAAAAATGTATTTAAAGATTGTCCTAATTTAGAGAAGGTTACCATTGGTAAAAGTGTTACCTCCATTGGGGAAGGAGCATTTGAAAATTGTCCATCTTTAAGAAAAGTAATTTTCACCAGAACAGAGGATGAGATAGATGATTTCCCGACTGGCAGTATTGGTGCCAGAGCATTTACAACCGGAAGTGCTGTATTGTTTTTTGAAGGAGTAATCGGAGAAGGATATGCACCTTTTGAATGGGCAATGTCAGCTGAAAATTTTGCCAATGGAGACAAAGGTATACGAGTATGTTATAAAAGTCCAAAACCTAGTGAATTATTTGTCATTTTAGACAATACCAATCAACTTGCTACCTTAGTTCATTATCCACACTATAAGGATTTGGCAAACGAATATTCTACAGGAGAAACTGTAAGTGTCCGTGAAAAAAATGATACCGGTGCCGATTTGAATCCAACCGAAGAAAATTTGGTATTAGCAACAAAAAATATTATAATCCCTGCGGGAATAGAATCCATTGATGTAAAAGGTTTTTTAAATAATTCTTCTGAACTAGCGGTTTCAAATCCCAAAAAGAATGATTATAGTATTACAGCTTATTTTGGAGGTGGCGTTTCATCTTATAGCAATGGAGTTGATGACGTTGATAAAGATTTAGCAGAATTAGCTTCCTATAAATCTAACTATGCTACATATGGTCTTTTTAATGGAGAATGTGGTGATGATTCCAATTCATCGGAAATTCAGGATGAACTTAAATTAATGGGAAATGACCGTATTGAGCGTGTTGAAATGAATACGGTTAAATATCTTCCTACGTTAAAAGGCAGTAAATCTGAAAGCGATCCAATTGCTAAACATGATTTAGCAGTAGGTGCATTTTACAGCTGTGAAGATTTAAAAGAAGTTTCTATAGGTGATGCTATGGAAAATCTTGGAACATTACCATTCTTAGGATGCTATAATTTACATAATATACCTGATAATAACAGCTATACATGTGAAAACGGAATTATATACAAACCACTATCTGATGGTTCTTATGAGTTAATAGAAGTACTGGGCAGCAAAGAAGGAACTGTAGATGTTGCAAACAATCCATTATTTGCAAAAACTTCTGCTATTTCAGACGGAGCTTTTAGTGACTGTCCTAATTTAAAGAAAGTTAGTTTTAAAGATGCAGAATTTGTAAAAGATATTCCGGCCAAATGTTTCTTAGGGTCTGGTATCATTAAGTCTGATGGGAATTCCGTTGGAAATTTAGAAGTTTTAATTACTGATCAAGTTAGAACTGTAGGAATAAAAGCATTTGCTGAAAGCAATGATGTTACAGTTACGGTTGAAGGTACTGAACTTGGTCTTCCTAATAATTCCTTTGAAAATACAAACACTGCACTTGTAAGATCTTATTATGATTCCGCTGCATATAACTCCGGAAAAGCTGCCGGTGCAGAAGTAGAGACTCTTGATGAAACCTATACTGTTAGATTCCTGGATTATGACGGAAGTGAATTTAAGGGCGAAGATTATGCTATTCAAGAAGGCATTAAATTCATGGAATATGCAAAAGACCCTAAAATTCAGCCCAAAAGAGAAGGGTATTTGTTTGATAAATGGTATCCTGACTATAAAACAACCCCGATTACCAAGGATCAGGATTTTATAGCACAATATAAAACAGACGAAGCATATTATGCTAATTCAAATAATGGTAATACCGGTAATAATGGTAATACCGGTAATAATGGTAACAACAATAATAACAATAATAACAGTAACAACGGTAACAACGGTAACAATGGCAATACCAATAATAATAATGGAGATACAAATAAGGGAACCTTTGTTGACGGTGGCATCGACTTAGATAGTGACGGTATTCCTGATGTAGATAAATACGGGAATAAACTTTACAGATTAACCGTTACCAATGGTGAAGGCGGTGGCTATTACAAAGCAGGTCAAACTGTTACTATTAAAGCAGGAAATGCACCATCAGGTGCCGGCTTTGCATATTGGAGTTGCTCTAATCAAAATCTGATTTTTGAAGATTACAGCGATTGGATTACTACCTTAACCATGATTAATTCTGATGTAACCGTGGTTTGTAACTTTAGGGGACAATATACTCTTGAAGTTGAATATGGTAGCGGAAGCGGAAGTTATCCGGCAGGAGCTAAAGTTGCTATTTCTGCAGTGGAAGCACCTCAAGGACGTAAATTTGCAAGCTGGAAAGTTAAACAAGGAAAACCAACTGTAGAGGACTCAAAAAAAGAAACTACATTTATTACCATGCCTGCAGAGCATACTAAAATTACTGCAACCTATATGGATACCGGCAAGAATACTGTCAGTAGTAATTCTACAACTTCAAAAAATAATACTTCTGTAATTATTACAAAACCGGGGATTTCCGATAAAGATAAGGCATCTGCATATGTATCAGGGTCATCTGATAATTTCATCGTTAAGATTTCCGAAAGCTTGGATGCAGCAGATGAAGTCCAGCGTGCATTACAGAAAAAATATCCTGATATGTCAAGAATCAAATATTTTGCAATGGATATTACGTTATATGATGCTAAAGGTGAAAATAAAATTACCAATACAAATGGGCTAAAAGTTAATATTACAATGCCAATTCCGGATGCTTTAAAAGAATATGCCGGAAATAACCGTGTTGGCGCTGTTGTGAATGGAGAATTGGAATCCCTTAATCCTAAATTTACAACCATAGATGGCATTCCAAGTATTACTTTTACAGCAACTCATTTTTCACCTTATACCATTTATGTAGATACCGGTAATATGACAGTATCAAATACCTTAGACTCTACACCAAAAACCGGAGATGGAATTCATCCAAAGTGGTTTTTAAGTCTTGGCCTTGCTTGTATTTCAATCATTCTCTTTACCAAAAGAGACAGAAGATATACTATAAAAGCTTAATGCCAACAACCTTTAAGTTATAAAATTTGAATAGTGAGAAATCCGATTCGGGTTTCTCACTATTTTAAAAAATAAGCATGTAAGCTTAAAATGGAGATGTAAACATGAGAGTAATCCGCAAAGTTATAGGTGCTTTACTTTTAATTACAGCCCTGTTAATAACACAGATTCCTGTAGTAGAAACAAGTGCCGCTCCCAGTTCTGATTTTCAAATTGATAAAACTACATTAGTAAAATATACAGGCACAGGTTCCTCTGTGTCTATTCCCGATTCTATAAAAATTATTGGAGCAGAAGCCTTTGCAGGGAATACATCTTTAACATCTATCACAATAGGAAAAAATGTAACAGAAATTCAATATGGTGCCTTTAAAGATTGTACTAATTTAACTAATATTACTTTTAAGGATAAACTAGTTACCATTGGAAATTCAGTTTTTAGCAATAATACTTCTTTGAAAAAAATTACACTTCCTAAAAATTTAGAAAAATTAGGTTCCGGAGTATTTGCCGGGTGTGATAAATTATCGACCATTACTGTAGACAAAGATAATCCATATTTTGTGTTTGAAAAAAATGGACTTTATGATAAATCAAAAACAATCCTTTATTGTTACGCAGAAGGAGCAAAAGCAACCCAATATTCCATGCCCAATTCTGTAATTGATATTGACGAATATGCTTTTTGGGGTAATGATTACTTAAAAGAGATTAGTTTTAGTACCAATTTGAAAGAAATTCCAAGTTATGCGTTTTCCAATTGCCGTAACCTGTTGGCTATTTCTCTGCCATATTCTGTAAAATCAATTAATTCGAAAGCTTTTGAAAATTGTATCAGTCTGCAAAAAGTAATGATACCGGCTTCCGTTTCCTACATTCATTCCAGTGCTTTTGACGGATGTCCCAAATTAGTGATTTCCGCAAATTCCGGGACTAAGGCACATGAATTTTATGAAAACTGGAAGTTAGTAAATAGAACTGAAGTAAATTCATCCCCAAAAGAGGATGGTGATACTGTAGTAGATTCCGGTGGAAATGTATATATTGTTGGAAGCGGAGGTTCTCTTACCAAGGTAGAAAAAGGAGAAAATAGTACTCCTTCTTATTCTAATGATGCCATCCACGACCCCAGTAATGTGGATTATATTCCTGAATATGACCCGTTACTCATTTCTGAACCGGATAGTGTTTTAGGAAAAACTATCGTAGTAGGAGGAAGCGCTGTTTTAGTGATGGATTCAGATATCCAGATTATTAATGGAATAAATAACCGGGAAGTTTTAGAATCTGAGGAAGAAGAAGTAGCAAATAAAAAATATTATGATGACAGTAAGGGCGATGCATTACCTAAATATGCCATTGTAAATGATAAAATTACTAATTATGCTTACTATGGAGATACCGATTTATATACCTATACTATTCCTAAAGTAATTACCGGTATCGGAGATTTTGCTTTTTCCAGAACAAACTTAAAAAGTATCCATATTCCTAAGGGGGTAACGCGTATTGGATATGCTGCCTTTTATCATTGCGATAACTTGAAGGAAATCAGTATTCCTGATTCTGTTACCTGGGTAGAGCCTTCTGCTTTTTCTCATACAGCATGGTTAGATGCGTGGGCTGCTAATCCCAATGCTGACGATTTCCTTATTGTAGGTAATGGAATTTTAATTGCTTATAAAGGTTCTCATAAATTTATAGAAATTCCTGATACCGTAGAAACCATTGCACCTGCTTGCTTTTTAGGACATACAGAAATCTTAGGTGTAAGAATTCCTGATTCTGTTACCATCATCGGAGAAGAAGCTTTCAAAGATTGTACATCTTTACGTGAAATCCACGGAGCTTCTAATGTTAAAAAAATTCAGGACAGAGCTTTTGAAAATACAGATTTAAGAGAAATCGCCCTACATAAATATGTGGAACAAATCGGAATTGGCGCTTTTTATTGCAATAATGATAAAGAAAGAACAGTAGTATTTAAAGGCGATAAGTTGCCTCAATTAATGTATACTGACACCACATCCAAAATCAGCAGTGATCTTTTGAAACCTGCTTTTCCCGGTAATTGGACCGCTATTTTGAATGACTCAGATTTAGATTTAACAAATACTATATTTGAAAATTCAAGTTTAGGCTTTGCCGGCAAGCTAGCAACTAAAGATGCTAACGGAAATATTAAAGTATTTCAGACCGGTAACGAAACCGCTCTTACAAGCAATGCCATAATTATAGATTCTCAAGTTTCCGGTTGGAATTCTGATGAGATTTCAGCTCAGTTAAATTATGCCGGAGAGTATCATTTAACTTTAAAGAAGCAATCCGAAACTACTGTAGAAGACGCTTTTAAAAGAATCTATGGAAGTAAACTTCCGACCATGAAGGTCTTTGATATGACTCTTTGGGAAAGTACTGATACTGTAAAAATTACTCATTTTGGTTCCACTCCTTTAACTGTAACTGTTCCGTTACCAAAAGAAATCAAAGGAAATACCGTTCATGTTGTATCTATGGATGAGGATGGACAGTTAGAAAAAATATCTTCTTCTCTAAAAACGATTAACGGAAAAGATTATATTGAGTTTTCAACCACACATTTATCTACATTTGCTATTTATGCCTTAGGTGAAAACGGAACTGTACAAATAGAAGGAGGAACTGCCGCTTTAACAACACCTTCTTCCAGAAAAGACTATTCTCCCAATACCGGAGATAACAGCATTCATCCTAAATGGTTTATTGCTATTGGATTGACAGCATTGGCTTTCGCCATTATGACTTATAAACCCCAAAAAAGAAGAAGATAAGTACACAAAGTCATTTTTTGTCGCATATTTTATAAAAAAAGCTGGAGTATGCGGTGTGGCGAGTGAAAGAACAAATAGCTTGTACTGATAAAGTACAGCAAAAATACAGGGGTAAAAATATTTCGGTAGCTATCTTGGATACCGGAATATTTTTGCATCCGGACTTTTCCGGCAGAATACTAGCATTTCATGATTTTATTGCACACAAAGATGATGCTTATGATGATTGTGGACACGGTACCCATGTTGCAGGTTGTTTGGCCGGGGACGGCTATTTATCGGAAGGACGTTTTAGCGGAGTAGCACCTTCCTGCAATCTGATCATTGGTAAAGTATTGAATCAGAACGGCGAAGGAAACATTGAACATATGATATCTGCCATTCAATGGATTTTAAATAATAAAAACACTTATAATATCCGTATTTTAAATATTTCCATTGGATTTGAAAATCAGGTTCCCGAAACCAAACTAAAATTACTCATTAATACTTTGGAAAACGCTTGGAACGAGGGGATTTTGGTAATTGCCGCAGCCGGTAATAAAGGACCAAAAACCAAAAGTATTTCTCCATTGGGAATGAGTAAAAATATTATAACGGTTGGATGCCACGATTTAGATTATCATAAAGACGGCGTTCCTTTATGTGAAACCTATTCCGGTCGGGGACCCAGTATATTTTCTTTTAAAAAACCGGATTTAGTTGCTCCCGGTACAAATATCATTTCTACAAGTTCCAAATGTCGAAGAAGCGGAAGTAGGTTTATGGATATTTACGAATCCAAAAGCGGAACTTCTTTTGCAACACCTCTTGTATCCGGAGCAGCCGCTCTTTTATTAGAAAAAAATTCTAGTATGACCCCGGAAGAAGTAAAATATCGATTATGTTATACAGCTATGGATCTAAAAGAACCTTGGAATAAGCAAGGTTGGGGAATGTTAAATATTAGCCGTGCATTGGATTGGAAATAATTGCTAAAAAAATTATATAAAGGAATTGACACGCTCCGTATAATTGTATACAATAATGCGGAGCGTGTTTTTTGTACAATAAATTATTTAGGAGGTAAAAGAATATGTCAAATCATGATATGTTTATGAACAGACCCGTAAGTATGAATCCTAAGAATCATCTTTTAGAAATAGAAGAGCATATGTATATTTTGGATGATGTGAAAAAGCCAAACGTTTTCCGTAATATGTTCCCTTATTCGGAGATTCCTAAAATTCCTTTTAATGATAGAACTGTACCACACAATATGCCCAGAGAAATCTGGATTACAGATACAACCTTTCGTGACGGTCAACAATCCAGAGCTCCTTATTCTACAGATCAAATTGTAACAATTTTTGATTATTTACATAAATTAGGGGGCCCTAATGGCATGATTCGTGCCAGTGAATTTTTCCTTTACAGCAAAAAAGACAGAGATGCTGTCTATAAATGTATGGAAAGAGGCTACAAATTCCCGGAAGTAACCAGTTGGATCCGTGCCAGCAAAGAAGATTTTAAATTAGTAAAAGAAATCGGTATGAAAGAAACCGGTATTTTGGTAAGCTGCTCTGATTATCATATTTTTATGAAGTTAAAAATGACACGTCGCCAGGCAATGGAACACTATTTAAGTGTAATTAAAGAATGTTTGGAGGAAGGCATTAGTCCAAGATGTCATTTAGAAGATATTACCAGAGCGGATATTTATGGATATGTGGTTCCTTTCTGTCTGGAATTAATGAAATTAATGGAAGAATATAAGATTCCAATCAAAATTCGTGCCTGTGATACCATGGGATATGGTGTTAACTATCCCGGTGCCGTAATTCCTCGTAGTGTTCCCGGTATTATTTATGCATTACATAAACATGCCGGAGTACCACATTCATTAATTGAATGGCACGGACATAATGACTTTTATAAAGCCGTGGTTAACTCCACAACTGCATGGTTATATGGCTGTTCCGGAGTAAATACTTCTTTATTCGGAATCGGAGAGAGAACCGGAAATACTCCTTTGGAAGCTATGGTCTTTGAATACGCCCAGCTAAAAGGTGATTTAAACGGAATGGATACTACCGTAATTACAGAACTGGCAGAATACTATGAAAAGGAAATTGGTTATCAGATTCCGCCAAGAACACCTTTTGTAGGGAAAAATTTCAATGTAACCCGTGCCGGAATTCATGCTGACGGTCTCTTAAAAAATGAGGAAATATATAATATTTTTGATACAGAAAAATATTTAAACAGACCGGTACTTTGCGCTGTAAGCAATACTTCCGGTTTGGCAGGAATTGCCCACTGGATTAATACTTATTACAAATTACCGTTAGAGAAGCATTTGGATAAAGCATCGGAATTGGTTAAAAATGTTAAAATATGGGTAGATTCCGAATATGCAGCAGGTCGAGTAACTGTACTTACAGACGAAGAATTAATAGCTGTTATCGATAAAGAATGTACCAACTTAGGCATTACATTAATATAAGATAAATTTTGGTTTATCCTTTAATTAAACAGAAACGGAGAAAATAAACATGGGAAAATATAATGCAAAAAATGAGTCTTCAGACAAATTCTCATTACGCGGAAGAGTTTTTCATAAAATTCGCGATGACATTCTCAGTGGAAAATATAAAGACAATGAAGAATTAAAAGAAGTTGCTATAGGAGAAGAACTGGGAGTCAGCAGAACTCCTGTAAGAGAAGCTTTTCGTCAATTGGAATTGGAAGGTTTAATACACATTATCCCTAACAAAGGTGCTTACGTTACCGGAATTACTGTAAAAGATGTGAAAGATATCTATATGATGCGTTCATTATTGGAAGGTTTATGTGCCAAATGGGCAACGGAAAATATTACTCCAGAACAATTAGAGGAAATGGAAGAAAATGTATATTTAGCAGAATTCCATGCTGCCAAAGGACATACTCCACAAATTGCAGAGCTAGATAATCGTTTTCATGAAATTATGTACGAAGCCTGCAACAGTAAAATGTTA
This sequence comes from Lachnospiraceae bacterium, assembly GCA_017555455.1. Taxonomy (GTDB): domain Bacteria; phylum Bacillota; class Clostridia; order Lachnospirales; family Lachnospiraceae; genus SFDP01. The sequence goes on along the minus strand of JAFZGJ010000002.1, from coordinate 69,343 downwards.
GAGAAGCAATTACGTGATTTTCATGATTATGTTCTTCGTGTCCGAAAAAAAACCTTATCAGAAAACAAACGAAGTACAGAATCTAACAAAGAACATAAATTTATTTTGGAAGCCATTAAATCCGGTGACCCATTAAAAGCTGAAGCTGAAGCTAACAAACACATTATCAGCGCTTATGAAAACATGGTAAAAAACGGATTACATGAAGCTTATGCTACCGATGAAGATTAAATAAGAAAGATAAAGGAGAAATTAACATGGATAAAATAAAAATGACCACCCCTTTAGTAGAGATGGATGGAGACGAAATGACCCGAATCCTTTGGAAAATGATTAAGGATCAGTTATTACTTCCTTTCATTGACTTAAAAACAGAATATTATGACTTAGGACTTGAATATCGTAATGAAACCGATGATCAGGTCACTGTAGATTCTGCAAAGGCCACACAGAAATATGGTGTAGCAGTTAAATGTGCTACCATTACTCCAAACGCTGCCAGAATGACAGAGTATAACTTAAAAGAAATGTGGAAGAGTCCTAACGGAACTATCCGTGCCATTTTAGACGGTACCGTATTTAGAACCCCAATTATTGTAAAAGGTATTGAGCCTTGTGTAAAAAACTGGGAGAAACCAATTACTTTAGCCAGACATGCTTATGGTGATGTCTATAAAAATGCAGAAATTAAAATTCCGGGGGCCGGTAAAGCTGAACTTGTATTTACAGCAGAGGATGGAACCGAAGTTCGTGAATTAATCCATAATTTTAAAGGTGCGGGAATCATTCAGGGTATGCATAACACTTGTGAATCCATTTCCAGCTTTGCAAGAGCATGTTTTAACTTTGCTATAGATACAAAACAGGATTTATGGTTCGCAACCAAAGATACCATTTCCAAAAAATACGATCATACTTTTAAAGATATTTTCCAGGAAATTTATGATACTGAGTACAAGGAAAAATTTGATGAATTAGGCATTGAATATTTTTATACTTTAATTGATGATGCGGTAGCCCGTGTTATGAAAGCAAAAGGTGGCTTTATCTGGGCTTGTAAAAACTACGACGGAGACGTTATGAGTGATATGGTTTCCTCTGCTTTTGGTTCTCTTGCCATGATGACTTCCGTATTGGTATCTCCATCAGGAGTATATGAATACGAAGCTGCCCACGGAACTGTACAGAGACACTACTACAAACACTTAAAAGGTGAAGAAACCTCTACTAACTCTGTTGCAACTATTTTTGCATGGACAGGAGCATTGAGAAAAAGAGGAGAGTTAGATAATATTCCTGAATTAATGACTTTTGCTGACAAATTAGAAGCAGCAACTCTTGGTACAATTGAAGCCGGAAAAATGACAAAAGACTTAGCTTTAATTACCTCCTTAAAAGATGTAACTGTACTTAATTCAGAAGATTTTATCAAAGAAATTCGAAAACAATTAGAGCAGAATTTTTCATAAAAATAGGTTTTTGTTTTTGACTAAATAAAGATTTTATGAATCCCTTGTTCGCTTGCTGTTCGTTACATTGTTTGCGATTAACGAACAAAAACTGCAAACAGTTTTGTTCGTTTCTCACAAACAATGTCTCACAGATGCGTACAAGTTGGATTTCATAAAATCTTTACAATTTCAAAAAACAAAAACCTATTTTATTCCAACTCTTCACTTAATTCTTCCCAGCGTTCCATGAGAGTCATCATTTCTTCTTCTAAAGTATCTTTTTCCTTCTGAAGCTCCTGTAATTTTACAGAATTAGAACAAATCTCAGGTTTTGCCATTTCTTCATCAATTTTAGCCGTACGTTCTTCAATAAATGCAATACGTTCTTCACATTTTGCAAGTTCACGTTCCATTTTTCGAACAGCTGCCTGTTGGGCTTTTCTTTGTTTCCATTCAAAATTTTTATCAACAACATTTTCTGCACCGGCAACATTATCTTTTGCTACAGCAGTGGCAGGTGGAAAAGCAGAAGATGAATCAACTACACTAATCTGTGGTTTCTTTTCCAGATAATAATCATAATTGCCAAGGTAGTTGGTTAAGGTCTGTCCTGATAATTCTAAAATTCTGGTGGCTGTTTTATTAATAAAGTAACGGTCGTGAGATACATATAAAACAGTTCCTTCATAATGATTAAGTGCAGTTTCCAGGATTTCTCTGGACATAATATCCAAGTGGTTGGTCGGTTCGTCCAAAATTAAAAAGTTACTTTCAGATAGCATTAATTTTGCCAAAGAAACTCGTCCACGTTCACCACCACTCAAGGTACTGATTTTCTTAAAAACATCATCTCCGGTAAAGAGAAAAGCTGCAAGAGTATTACGTATCTGTGTATTATTCAAATTAGGAAATTCATCGGAAATCTCTTCAAATAATGTTTTTTCTGCATGAAGTACGTGATGTTCCTGATCATAGTAACCAATGGTAACATTTGTACCTAATTTCATAGTTCCCGCATCTGCATCTATAATCTGGTTAATAATCTTTAAAATCGTAGTTTTACCGGTACCATTATCTCCAATAATGGAAATATGTTCTCCTCGTTTGATTTCAAAATCTAAATCAGAGAAGAGAGGATGATTTGGAAAAGCTTTGGTTAAACCTTGCACCTGCAAAACATCATTACCACTGACAATTCTTGGGGTAAGATGAATTTTCATCTCAGAAGTTGTTTCTGTAGGTTTCTCTAAAACTTCAATCTTATTTAACATCTTTTCACGGCTTTCTGCACGTTTGATGGATTTTTCACGATTAAAGGATTTTAACTTTTCAATAACTTCTTCCTGATGTTTAATTTCCTGTTGTTGTTTTAAATAGGCATTTAATCTTGCAACACGAAGTTGTTCTTTTTTTACCGCATAATCAGAGTAGTTCCCGGTAAATACGGTAGCTTTTCCCTGGTCTAATTCAATTACTTTTCCTGCAATCTTATCTAAAAAATAACGGTCATGGGATACAATAAGTACAGCACCTTTATAATTCAAAAGATAAGTTTCTAACCAGGCAATAGAATTCATATCCAAATGGTTGGTAGGTTCGTCCAAAATAATTAAATCCGGTTTGGTTAATAATAATTTTCCTAATGCAACACGGGTTTTCTGCCCACCGGAGAGGGTAGACATTGGCTTATTGAATTCTTCTTCAATAAAACCAAGACCTTTTAATACGCCAACCAACTCACTCTGATATTGATAACCACCTTCCATCTCAAAGCTATGAGTCATATTTGCATATTGATTCATTAAGGCTTCCAGTTCGGCACCTTCTACATATTTCATCTGTTTTTCAACTTTACGTATTTCCTGTTCCAACACTAAAAGATGTTCTTTTACCTGCAAAAGAGTATCATAAATAGTAGCATCCCCTGAAATATCTGTGTTCTGGGCAAGATATCCATAGCTTTTTCCTTTAGAAAAGGTCACTAATCCGTCATCCGGAGTCATTTCTCCTACAATAATACGCAGAAGTGTTGTTTTGCCCACACCATTAATTCCCACCAGGGCAGCTTTATCATAATCTTCAAGGTGAAAAGAGATATTTTCTAAAATTATTTTTTCTGAAAAACTTTTACATATATTAGAGACTGATAAAATCATTTTTATTTCATTTCCTTACATAAATTATCTTTGCCATAAACTACGAATGAAGCAGAAAATGACATATTTCTTACAGTTTAAAAGGTTTTGTAATCCTTGTCAATTAATTGACATAATTTTAACATATGGGTATAATGAATTATATATTTTTTATGAGTAATTCTTTATATATAATGCCACAAAGTTAAAAGTATTAGGAGGGCAATATTTTGGAACGCAAAGAAATATCTCAGGCTGTTATCGGCCGACTGCCACGTTATTACCGCTATCTAGGAGAATTGAGAGATGAAGGAGTAGAACGCATTTCTTCTCAGGAATTAAGCCGGAAAATGCAAGTAACTGCTTCGCAAATCCGTCAGGATTTAAATCATTTTGGTGGTTTTGGCCAGCAGGGTTATGGTTACAATGTAGAATATCTCTATGTTGAAATCGCAAAAATACTAGGTTTGGACAAGGAACATTATTTAATTTTAATTGGTGCCGGAAATTTAGGACAGGCACTTTTAAACTATAATAATTTCGCTAGAAGAGGTTTTATTTTTAAAGGAATTTTTGATAAAAACCCGGAACTTCACGGTACCAAAATCCGAGATATTGAAATCCGCCCTATGGAGGAAATCAGTAACTTTGTCAAAGATAATAACATTGATATTGCAGTTCTTACCATTCCCAAAAACGGTGCCATAAAGGTAGCTGAAACCTTAGTAGCCTGCAATATTAAAGCTATTTGGAACTTTGCTCATGTAGACTTAAATGTACCGGAATCGGTACAGGTGGAAAATGTACATTTATCTGACAGCCTCATGAAATTATCTTACAACAGTAGCCGCTACCAAGGCATGAAGAACGAAGGACAGAAAGCGGGAGACTAATTATGGCAAACAAAGATGATACCTATAAAAAAGCCTTAACAGGCAAAAAAGTACCGGTTTTAACCTTAGATAATAAATGGCATCGCCTTTTTACCATGATGGAACCGGATAAAGAATTAAAACGTTTGGAAGAAAATTTGAATTCTCTCTTGAAATTACAGGGAAAAATGAATACAGAATCCAAAAGTATCAAAAAAATAAAAAAGAAATTAATGGACGAAATTGTTCAGCTGATGGAACGCAATGATTCGGCCGCAGAAAAGAAAATAGAAGAAAATAAAAGATTAATTGAAGAGTGTAATGAGAAGCTGGAAGAATATCAGGATAAATTATTGGATATTCCCAAAGAAATCGATCAGGCAAATTATGCGTTAATGATTCGTACCATGGAAATGTGCTATGAAGTTCTCAAAATCAATGAAAAGGAAATTGATGAAATTGGACAATGGATTACCGAAACCCGTATAGAATTAAAGAAAAACATTATCCGCAAGCAGGAAAAAGAATTCAAGAATTATGAACTTTATTCCTTTATGCATGATATTTTTGGTGCTGATGTGGTTGAAATTTTTGATGTAAATCAAAATCAGATAGAATCCATTAGCCAAAAAATTGAAAAATTAAGAAATTCCTAAAATGATTTCGGAGAATATTATGAAGCCTATGGAATATTTAGTCACAGGAGAAGAAATGCAGCGATATGATTCCAATACCATTTCGCATTTCAAAGTTCCTGCACTGATTTTAATGGAACAGGCTGCTTTAGCTGCCACAGAAGAAATAATCAAACTGGTACCTTCCGGAAATCCTTCTGAAAATAAAACCATATTAGTTCTTGCAGGAAAAGGAAACAATGGTGGAGATGCCATGGCAGTTGCCAGACTGTTAGCACAAAAAGGGTATCAGGTAACCACTTATATTGTAAGCAACGGCTCTTTTACACGGTCTGATTTCAGTCATTCCGCAGGAGTACAATACGATATTTTGCAAGCCATGAATCTTCCTTTAGTTCCCAATTTGCCAATAGATTCATATGATATTATCATAGACGGTATTTTCGGTGTGGGACTTAACCGGGAAATTTCAGGCGTTACTTCATCTGTTATTGAACAGATAAATACCTATCATGGTTTAAAGATTTCTTTAGATATTCCCTCCGGAATACATGCCGACAACGGTAGTATCTGTGGAATTGCTTTTCAGGCAGATTACACTATAACCTTTGGTTTTTTGAAAAGAGGACTCTTTATGACTCCCGGTGCCAAATATGCCGGACAGATTATAAAAAAAGAAATCGGTATTACTACTGACAGCTTTCTGGATTGTCCTCCTAAAATGTATGCCCTTACCGGGGATGTGAAAGATTACCTTCCCCCAAGAGATACTTTCGGTCACAAGGGAACCTTTGGAAAAATTTTATTAATTGCAGGAAACAAAACCATAGGTGGTGCAGCCATTCTTGCCGGAAAAGCTGCTATGATGGCAGGTTGCGGTATGCTTCGTATTTGCTCCCATAAAGAGCAAAAGCATGAAATTCTAACCTCTATACCGGAAGCTATGTTAGACATATACGCTACCATGGAAGAAGCCGTGGAATGTGTTCAAAAGGGCTTGGAATGGGCCGATGTTATTGCCATGGGACCCGGAATGGGCACAGACGGTATTGCCTCTATTCTTTTTAAAACTGTAATAGAACACTCTCGTAAACCTTTGGTATTAGATGCCGATGCTTTAAATTTATTAGCCTTATCTTTCAATTATAGTTTGGTAAAGGAATTGCAAGCTTCAAAGGATAAAAAACGTGATATCATCTTAACACCTCATCCTCTGGAATTATCCAGAATTTGTGGCTGCCAAAGAGAAGCTTTCTTGGAAAAAGGGTTGGAAATTGCACATAATCTTGCCAAAGAATTACATTGTATTGTAATAAAAAAAGATGCCCGTACTGTAGTTTGCAGTGAAGAGGACTCTTATATTATAAATTTGCGTGGTAACAGTGGTATGGCAACTGCCGGTAGTGGAGATGTATTGACCGGAATTGTTGCAGCTCTCTTGGCACTTAAGCTACCTTCTTATAAAGCTGCTGCTTTAGGTGTTTATATTCACGCCTTGGCAGGAGATGAGGCCGCATGGCAAAAAAATGAATATAGTATGTTGGCAGGTGATATTTGTAATGCACTAATTCCGGTATTAAAATAGAACTGCTTACTTGAATAAAAGGATATACAAGAGAATTTCTCTTGGGAGGATAAGTTTGAAATGAAAAAACACTATGAACGGATATATGCAGCTATTGATTTAGATGCCATTTCTCATAATATGAATATGATCCGGCAAAAAATTTCTTCCGGCACAAAAATCATTTCTGTAGTAAAAACAGATGGTTACGGACATGGAGCAATTCCCATTGCCAAAGAATTGGAAAATAAAGATTTTATGTATGGCTTTGCCACCGCAACGGCAGAAGAAGCTTTGATACTTCGAAAAGCCGGAATTAAAAAACCTATTCTTGTATTAGGCTATGTTTTTCCTTATATCTATGAACAGATGATTCGGGAGGATATCCATTTTACCGTTTTTCGTGCAGATATGCTGGAACAGATAAATGAAGAAGCCGGAAAACAAAATAAAAAAGCCTTGGTACATGTAAAGGTAGATACCGGAATGGGAAGAATCGGGATTTTCCCTAACGATTCCGGCATAGATTTCATTTCCAAGGTTCTTACATGTGATAATATTGCACTGGAAGGGATATTTACTCATTTTGCAAAAGCAGATTACGAAGATAAAACGGCAGCCTATAAGCAATTATCTCTTTTTGAAACTTTTTGCAAGGATGTGGAATCAATATTTTCTATACAAATCCCCATAAAGCATTGTGCTAACAGTGCTGCCGCTTTAGAAATGCCTGAAAGTCATTTGGATATGGTCCGTGTAGGAATTGCCATGTACGGTCTTTGGCCCTCAGAAGAAATCCAAAAGAAGGCTATTGATTTAAAACCAGCCTTTTCACTTCACAGCCATATTGTGTATATAAAAACCGTGGAAACCGGGAAGGAAATCAGCTATGGCGGAACCTTTCTTACCTCGAGACCAACTAAGGTTGCTACCATTCCCGTGGGATATGGTGATGGCTATCCCCGTACCCTTTCCAACACAGGCTATGTCTTGATTCATGGAAAAAAAGCACCTATTTTAGGTAAAGTTTGTATGGATCAATTTATGGTAGATGTGACAGAGATTGAAAATGTAAATGAAGGCGATGAGGTTATTCTTATCGGTTCCTCCGGAAAGGAAGTCATTACTATGGAAGCTTTGGGAGACTCAGCAGACCGCTTTAACTATGAACTGGTTTGCGTTATAGGAAAAAGAGTTCCCAGAATCTACTATAAAGATGGAATTCAGTGCTATGCCAAAGACTATTTCAATGACTATAGTTTTGATAAAATTTAGGTACTATTTATAAAATAGTTACCACGATATAGTATACCTTCAGATAATGTGGCAATACTTCTACTGTGATAAAAAGCTATATTAGATGAAGGAAGTGATTTTTTGCGACGTGGAGACGTATATTATGCGGATTTAAGACCGGTAATCGGTTCTGAACAGGGTGGTATCAGACCGGTATTGATTATACAGAATGATATGGGAAATAAACATAGTCCCACAGTAATTTGTGCTGCCATAACCTCTAAGCTTACAAAGCACAAGTTACCTACTCATATAGATTTGGCCTGTGCCAAATATGAAATGGTGAAGGATTCCGTTATTTTACTGGAACAGCTTCGAACCATAGATAAAAAAAGATTAAAAGATAAAGTTTGTCATCTGGACGATTTTATTATGGAACAAGTCAATGAAGCCCTAAAGATAAGTTTGGAATTGCATTGACGTTTAATTCTCAAGGTGATATATTTTATTAAATACGCAAGATTAGCCGGAAGGCAGAAAGAGGAAAGAAAATGTCAGGACATTCAAAATTTGCAAATATTAAACACAAAAAAGAAAAAAACGATGCGGCAAAAGGTAAAATTTTTACTATTATCGGTAGAGAACTTGCTGTTGCTGTAAAGGAGGGTGGTCCGGACCCAACCAACAACTTTAAATTAGCAAAAGTAATTGAAAAAGCAAAATCCAATAATATGCCTAACGATACCATTGAAAGAGGTATTAAAAGAGCAGCCGGAGATTTGGGAAATGTTAACTATGAATATGTTACATATGAAGGCTATGGTCCAAATGGTATTGCCATCATTGTAAATGCTTTAACTGATAATAAAAACAGAACAGCATCAAACGTAAGAAGTGCTTTTACAAAAGGAAACGGAAGTATCGGTACTCCCGGGTGTGTATCCTTCAGTTTCGATGAAAAGGGGCAGATTATCATTGACAAAGAAGAATGTGATATGGATGCTGACGATTTAATGATGACAGCATTAGATGCCGGTGCCGATGACTTTAACGAAGAAGAAGACAGCTACGAAGTATTAACTGCTCCGGATGCTTTTGATGATGTTAAAAAAGCTTTGGAAGAAGCCGGAATTCCAATGGTTAGTGCAGATGTAACCATGATTCCTCAGAACTATGTAGAATTAACAGACGAAACAGCTATCAAAAATCTACAGAAAACCTTAGATTTATTAGACGAAGATGATGATGTACAGTCTGTATATCATAACTGGGATGAATAAAAATAAATAACTGTAAATCCGGCAACTAACCTTTATAAAAGAGGAGAAATGTTATGAGCAAAAATTATGCAAAGGAGACTGTCTGCGTACAGTCCGGTTGGCAGCCTAAAAACGGCGAACCAAGAATTTTACCAATCTATCAAAGTACTACATACAAATATGAAACCAGTGAACAGATGGGAAGATTATTTGATTTGGAAGAAAGCGGCTATTTTTATACCCGACTTCAGAATCCTACCAATGATTATGTTGCAGCTAAAATTTGTGAATTAGAGGGTGGAGTAGCAGCTATGCTTACTTCTTCCGGTCAGGCTGCCAATTATTACGCTATTTTCAACATCTGTGAAGCAGGAGATCATATAATTATGTCTTCTACCGTATACGGCGGAACCCACAATTTGATTACCGTAACTATGAAGAAAATGGGAATTGAATGTACCGTAGTTGATCCGGATGCTTCTTTAGATGAATTAAGAAAAGCTGTTCAGCCTAATACAAAATGTGTTTTTGGGGAAACCATTGCCAATCCTGCCTTAGTTGTTTTAGATATTGAAAAATTTGCAACCTTAGCTCATGAAGCAGGAGTTCCATTGATTATTGACAATACCTTTGCGACCCCAATTAACTGTAATCCTTTTGAATGGGGGGCGGATATTGTAACTCATTCTACAACCAAATACATGGATGGGCATGCTATGACCGTAGGCGGTGTCATTGTTGACAGCGGTAATTTCGATTGGACTGCTCATGCAGAAAAATTCCCTGGACTATGTACTCCGGACGATTCTTACCACGGAGTTACTTACACCGAAAAATTCGGTAAAGGAGCTTATATTACCAAAGCTACCGTACAGTTAATGAGAGATTTAGGTTCTATTCAGGCTCCGCAGAACGCATTTCTTTTAAATGTAGGTTTGGAAACCTTACCGCTTCGTATGGAACGTCATTGCAGCAATGCTATGAAAGTAGCTGAATTTTTAGAAAAACATGAAAAAGTTGCCTGGGTAAATTATCCAGGACTTCCCGGAAACAAATACTATAACTTAGCACAGAAGTATATGCCAAAAGGAAGCTGTGGAGTTATTTCCTTCGGCTTAAAGAGCGGCAGAACCGGTGCAGGTAAAATGATGGATCATTTAGAATTAGCAGCTATTGTAACTCACGTAGCAGATGCAAGAACCTGTGTTTTACATCCCGCAAGCCATACGCATCGTCAGATGACAGACGAACAGTTGGTAGAAGCAGGCGTAGCTCCTGATTTAATCCGTTTATCCGTGGGTATTGAAAATGTAGACGATATCATTGCAGATTTACAGCAGGCGATTGAAAAGGCAGATTAATGAAACAAAGAAGTGTGGATGGAAAGAAAAAAACTGGTAAACTATTATTAGAGTTTGGAAGCCTTTCTATAATTATGGCTTTCCTATGTGGAGTAGAAATTTGGCAGGCTATGTCTTATGATTGGGAGATTGCTCTTGGAGGCAGTTTGTTTCCACAGGCTTTTATTAAATCCGTAGGAAATTATAAGATTACATACCTTAATCAAGAGAGTTTATATATCTCATTTTTATCTGTTTTATTTTCTTTTTTAGGTAATAGAGAAGACGTTGTATCTATCATTAATTTAATATTACAGCTTGCAGGCGTATTTTTCTTTTACCTGGGAGCGAAAAAACTGTTCCACTTTGTGTTTCCATTAGCAATTACGGTTATCAGCGGTGTATTAAGCATTTGTTTTTATCCTGTGATATGGGATACTTCCATGCATATGGTTTGGTTTTTAACCGGACTTATTTTCTGGTTAGGCTCCACAACATATAATAATAAACCTTATGACTTTATAAAACGAATCTTTTTAGGAATTCTTTTAGGAATTTTTAGCTACATAGATTTGGCAGGATTCTTATTATTACTAATTTTTGTGCTTTTTGTATTCCTCAAAGGAGAATTATGCAACAAAAATAAAAAGTTGCCTTTGGTATATTTCTTATACTTTTTATTGGGAACGATTAATGGATTTTTTGTTATGTTCTATTTATGGAATAATTTCCTATTTGATAAGTATGTGCTTCAATATTGGTTTGATGATAAACTTAGATTCTTTTATCAGGAAGGTGGGTTAAACCAATATATTTCCCTAGGAATTCTTTTGGGGATTATTCTTATTTTCTATGCAGTTAAATGCTTTAGAAAACCGCTAACTGCTACTGTAATGGTAGAAGATTTAGAAAATTTGGAAGATTTGGAAATCATTGTAATTGACGATACAGTTTCTGAAGTTCCAATCATTGAAGCGGTTTCTGAAAATGTTAAAGAATCGATTCAGGAGGAAATTAAGGAACCAATTTCTGAAGATGTTAAAGACGTGGTAGCTACAAAACCCATTAAATTTATTGAAAATCCCTTACCATTACCTAAAAAACATGTAAAAAAAGAAATGAACTATGCCTTTGAACCGACTTCGGATCAGATGCATTATGATCTAAACAATTATCGCTTTGATGATGACTATGATTTAAAAGATATTTAAAAAAGAGCTGAATAAGCTCTTTTTTTTGTGCCATCCTATGTATGAATACGTTTTTATTATATATCCCTTGTTCGCTCACTGTTCGTTACATCGTTTGCGATTATCGTACAAAAACTGTAAACAGTTTTGTTCGCTACTCACAAACGATGTCTCACAGATGCGTACAAGTTGGATATATAATAAAAACTTTAATTTATAATATAGGAAGGTAAAAAAATGTCAAAAAAGAAGGAAGATAAAAATTCAAAGAAAGAAGTATTGAATAATAAAAATGAAAAGCATGAAGTGAAAGCAACTAAGCTTAACACAGAAGAAACGATTGAAAAGGAAAAGTGGGAGAAGGAGCAGTTGGAGGATGATGGTAAGGTAATGCTGGATAAAGGGCGTGAGCATCATAAAATCCAGCTGTTATCTATTATAGGTGAAATCGAAGGGCATGATGTTTTGGGAAATAACATTAAATCCACTAAATATGAGCATATTTTGCCTACCTTGGCTTCCATTGAAGACAGTGATGAAATTCAAGGAGTATTACTTTTATTAAATACTATGGGTGGAGATGTGGAAGCAGGTCTTGCCATTGCAGAAATGATTTCTTCATTGAGTAAACCTACCGTTTCTCTCGTACTGGGTGGGAGTCATTCCATTGGTGTTCCCATCGCTGTCAGCAGCAACTATTCCTTTATTGTTCCCACCGGAACTATGGTAATCCATCCGGTACGTTTAAATGGTTTGGTAATCGGAGCCCAGCCTACTTATGATTATTTTAAGCAGATGCAAAACAGAATCATTACCTTTGTCAGCAAACATTGCAATATTTCTAAAAAAAGATTAGAAACTTTAATGATGCAAACAGGAATACTTACCAAGGATGTAGGAACTATTTTAGTAGGTAAAGAAGCAGTAGAAGAAGGACTTATTGATGAAGTCGGTGGCATTTCCATGGCTGTTTCAAAATTACATGAAATGATTGAAAAAAGATAAAATTATATGCTATACTATCCTAGGTGTTTTTTCGTTATTAATACATTTTGGTATTTTTGCAATTACACTATGAGAACATTTAGGAAGGTTTGATGATTTATGCCAACAAATTCAAGCACCAGAAAAAGAAACACAAGTGCTTCCAGAAATACAACAAAAAAATCCATTAAAAATACAACAACAAGAAGAAATACTTCTTCCAAGCAAACAAGCGCTCCAAAACAAAGAACCGAACAGGAACGAATGATAAGCAACGAATTAACATTATTGATTCTTTTGGCCGTTGCTGTCATGTTATTTTTATGCAATTTTGGAGTTATAGGACCTGTAGGTAACGCCATTTCCGGTTTCCTTTTCGGAATCTTTGGGTTATTGGCGTATATTGCCCCTATTTTTATCTTTATCGCCATAGGCTTTGGCCTTTCCAATCAGGGAAATGGAATTGCCACCTTAAAATTAGTTGCAGGAATTATGCTCTTTTTTATTGTAGGAGCTTTTTTACACATTTTTCAAGGTGATTTAAAACAATCTATGGGATATTCCATTGCAGAGTTATATTCTTTGGGAAAGGATTCCAAGCTTGGTGGTGGCGTTTTATTTGGATCTTTGGCTTATTTATTGTATTCTCTTTTGGATACCATTGGTTCTGTATTGATTTTATTAGTACTGGCTATCGGTTGTATTGTAATTATTACAGAAAAATCCTTTTTCAACGGCGTGAAAAAGGGAAGTCAGTATGTAGTTTCTTCCGCGAAAGATGATGCCAGATATCGACGCGAAAAAGCAAAGCAACGAAGAGAAGAATTGCAGATTCAATGGGAAAATGAGCGCAAACAAAAATTAGAACAAAAAACGAATGTAACGCAGGAAAAACAGGAACATGAAATCCGGGAAGATGCAGCAAAAATACTTCGTATGGATAAAAAAGTTTCCGGCGTTATGTTGGATACAAAGTTAACCCAGAAAAAGAATGAAGAACCCATAAGACACGATAATTTGCATGAAATTACTATCAATGATTTAGAAAAAGAAATAGAGATTCATGAAAAAGTCTCCACGCCTATATCCAAAGAACCTGAATTTGATTTTGAAAATATAAGAATTCATGGTGCTCATCAGATTGAGCTGGATGACACTCCGGCTTGTGAAACCGCTTTTACCGCATCCGTTCAATCCGGTATGAGAGAATTAGTGCCAAGCTATGAATCCGAAGAACCCACCATAACTTCCTATGATATCGAAGAAGAGGCTGTTCAGGAACGATTTGAAGAAATAGAACCTCAAACAGTACCTCAAACTGCAACCTTAAAACGGCCTGTGGCAAAGGTAGTGGAGTTATCCGAAAAAGAAAAAATTATGAAAGCCGCAGGGCAGGATATTAAAGCTATGAAAGCTCAGGAAACGGCACCACAAAGACCGTATATGTTTCCACCCATCTCTTACCTGAAAAAATCAGACACCTCCAAAAACGGAAAGGGAATGGAACAATTAAAAGAAACCGCCATGCGTCTTCAACAGACATTAAGTACCTTTGGTGTAAAGGTTACTATTACAGATATCAGTCAGGGACCTGCAGTAACCCGTTATGAATTACAGCCGGAGCAAGGCGTAAAGGTAAGTAAAATTGTTGGCCTTGCAGACGACATCAAATTAAATCTGGCAGCTACGGATATCCGTATGGAAGCTCCTATTCCAGGAAAAGCAGCCATTGGTATCGAAGTCCCCAACAAAGAAAATGCTTCTGTTGGTTTAAGAGACTTATTGGAGAGCAGGGAATACAAAGAATTTCCTTCCAAATTAGCATTTGCAGTTGGTAAAGATATTGCCGGAAAAGTAGTAGTCACAGATATTGCTAAAATGCCTCATATGTTAATTGCCGGTTCTACCGGTAGCGGTAAATCCGTCTGCATCAACACCTTAATCATGAGCTTACTTTATAAAGCTACTCCGGAAGAAGTTAAACTCATTATGATTGACCCCAAGGTAGTAGAATTAAGTGTTTATAACGGAATTCCGCATTTACTGATTCCTGTGGTTACTGACCCTAAAAAAGCGGCAGCTGCATTACATTGGGGCGTAGCAGAAATGACAGACCGTTATCAGAAATTTGCTGATTTTGGTGTGCGAAACTTACAAGAATATAATCTTAAAATTGAACAAAAAATTACTGCAGGAGATACCGAGGCCGGTAAAAAAATGCCTCAAATCGTTATTATTGTAGACGAGCTCGCAGACTTAATGATGGTAGCACCCGGAGAAGTGGAAGAATCCATTTGTCGTCTTGCCCAGCTGGCACGTGCTGCAGGAATTCATTTGATTATTGCTACCCAACGACCAAGTGTTGACGTTATTACCGGATTAATCAAGGCAAATATGCCAAGCCGTGTAGCTTTTGCGGTTTCCAGCGGTGTTGACTCCCGAACCATCTTAGATATGAATGGTGCGGAAAAGCTGTTAGGAAAAGGAGATATGTTGTTCTATCCACAGGGCTATCCAAAACCTGCCAGAATCCAAGGTGCCTTTGTATCTGATGAAGAAGTTGGAAATATTGTAGATTTTTTAAAAAATCAAAATATTGGTAACGTATACAATGAAGATATCGAAGATAAAATTAAAAATCTTGGAAGCTCCGCCGGTACCGGTTCTTCAGGAAACAGTGGTGATGATAAAGATTCTTATTTCATAGATGCCGGTAAATTTATTATAGATAAAGATAAAGCCTCCATTGGAATGCTTCAGAGAGTATTCAAAATCGGCTTTAACCGCGCTGCAAGAATTATGGATCAGTTAGCAGAAGCCGGAGTAGTAGGTGAAGAAGAGGGTACAAAACCCAGAAAAGTTCTTATGTCCTTAGAGCAGTTTGAACAATATATTGAAGATTATTTTTAAGAAAAAGGAAACTAATATAAAATGAAATGTCAAAAATGTGGAGCCGAGATGGTTTCCGGTCATTTATATTGTGACATTTGTGGTGCAGAATATCAGATTGTTCCTGATTTTGAACCCGAAATAGAGCTTAGTATTGCTGAAAGTTTATCTAACATAAGTGAAAACATAGAAAACCATACAGACCATCCAACAGAAGAATTTCCAAATCCGGAACCGGAACAAACTAAATTTAAGGTTCCTGCTTTTTCTACTATTTTCTTTTTGGTTCTTGTGTGTTTTGTTTTCATATATGCAGGGTATTACAAATATACTCATTCCGTAGAATATCGTAATACCAAAGCTTTAGAAGCTGTCAGCAATTACGACTATTATGAAGCAGCACAAATATATAAATCATTGAGAAAAGATAATTCTCAAGATGCCTATTGGTATATTAAAGAAGCAGATACCAAATTAATGCTAAATAAAACTACGGAAGCTTATAATTTGGCTCTTCTTGCAATTGATCTGGAAGAAAACAGTGATATGGCCTATGAGTTTCTTTTATCCTTTTTAGAAGAACAGGGTAATTACATAGAAATGAACCAACTGCTAAAGAACTGTGGTTATCCGGAAATAAAAGAAAAATATTGGGAATATTTATGTGAAGTTCCCAAATTAAATTATGAAAGCGGTTCTTATGATACCTCTTTGGAACTAATTTTCGAAGAGGGGTATGAAGGCAACATATATTATACTTTGGACAAAACTATCCCCAATAAAGATTCCATAAAATATGAAAAACCAATTCAACTTGGAAACGGAACTCATATTTTAACGGTTATTTACGAAACCTCTTTTGGCAGCTTTAGCGAACCGGTAGTGTATGAATATCAAATAGATTCTCTCGTTCCTTTGGCACCTTTGGTTACTCTTGACAGCGGAACCTATTCTTATGCGGAAATGATTGAAGTGGAAATAGAACAGGGAACCAAGGTTTATTACACAACAGATTTAACCCAACCTACGGAACAAAGCATGGAGTATACCTCCCCCATTCCCATGCCTTTAGGAGAAAGCCAATTTAAATTTATTGCCTATTCTTCCAAAGGAATTGCAAGTAAAGTAACTCATAAAAAATACAATTTAGACATTAAAGTCAATATTTCTGCAGAGGATGCCGCAATTTTTCTTATGCAGGAACTTATAAATGCAGGACATATTTTAAACTTCAACGGTTCCATCCCTGACCGATATGGTGTGTTTCATTATTTTTACAAATATACCATTTCCGAGGCCGGAAAGAATTATTATGTATACGAGGAACATTATTTAGAAAATCAAATTAATAATCCTTTGAATCAGTTTTATGCCGTAGACGTTTTAACCGGAAACGCATATAAATTGATTTTAGAGAATGACGGTAGCTTTACGAGAATAGAATTTTAACGTTTTGCTTGCGTTTTCTAAGTGAATGCATTATTATATGAAATTATAGTTTATCACATTAAAGTAAATTAAATTATACGTTACAAAAATCAAGATCATTGGTAACGGATTGGAGGAAACATGTATAAAATCATAAGAGCAGAAGAACTGACAACAAACATCTATCTTATGGAAGTAGAAGCTCCCAGAGTAGCAAAAAAATGTCAACCCGGACAGTTTGTAATTGTACGAATGGATGAAGATGGCGAACGTATTCCACTTACCATTTGTGACTACAACCGCGAAGCCGGAACCATTACTATTGTATTCCAGATTGTTGGCGGCGGAACTTTAAAAATGGCAAATTTAAAAGCCGGAGATGCATTCCATGACTTTGTAGGTCCTTTAGGAAGACCTTCTGAACTTGTAGAAGAAGATATCGAAAGCTTAAAACAGAAAAAAATCCTGTTTGTAGCCGGTGGTGTTGGAACCGCTCCTGTATATCCACAGGTAAAATGGTTGCATGAGCATGGAGTGAGTGCAGATG
The DNA here is from genome assembly GCA_017555455.1 of Lachnospiraceae bacterium. Classification (GTDB taxonomy): domain Bacteria; phylum Bacillota; class Clostridia; order Lachnospirales; family Lachnospiraceae; genus SFDP01. Next base: position 51,813 of record JAFZGJ010000002.1, on the reverse strand, counting down.
TTATTGTAGGCGCAAAAAACCGTGCTTTATTGATTCTTGAAAAAGAAATGGAAGCAGTTGCAGGCAACTTATACATAACTACTGATGATGGTTCTTACGGAAGAAGCGGTATGGTTACAACAACCATTGAAGATTTAGTAGACAATGGTGCTAAATATGATGTTTGTATTGCTATCGGTCCTATGATTATGATGAAATTTGTTTCTCTTCTTACAAAGAAATTAGAAATTCCTACAGTTGTTAGTTTAAACCCAATTATGGTAGACGGAACCGGTATGTGTGGTGCCTGCCGTGTTACTGTTGGAAACGAAGTTAAATTTGCCTGTGTAGACGGACCTGAATTTGACGGACATTTAGTTGATTTTGATGAAGCCATGAAGAGACAGCAGCTTTACAAAACTGCAGAAGGAAGAGCTTTCTTAAAAGAAAAAGAAGGCGATACTCATCACGGTGGATGCGGTAACTGTGATTAATTATTGTTTACTAGACTATTTAAAGGTGGTATAAAAATGGACGTTTTAAATAAAATTCCTGTAAGAGAACAGGATGCAAAAGTAAGAGCAACGAATTTTGATGAAGTATGTTTAGGATATAATATGGAAGAAGCTATGGCAGAAGCTTCCAGATGTATCAACTGTAAAAATGCACAGTGTGTAAAAGGTTGTCCTGTATCCATTAATATTCCCGGATTCATTCAGCAAGTAAAAGAAGGAAATATAGAAGGTGCATATCAGACAATCAGTGAATCCTCGGCATTACCTGCCGTTTGCGGACGTGTATGTCCTCAGGAAAGCCAGTGTGAAGGTAAATGTATCAGAGGTATCAAAGGTGATCCTGTATCCATCGGTAAATTGGAACGTTTCGTAGCTGACTGGGCTTGTGAACAAGGAATTAAACCGGAAGGAACCAAAGAGAAAAAAGGTAAAAAAGTAGCCGTTATCGGTTCCGGTCCTGCAGGACTTACTTGTGCAGGTGACCTTGCAAAAATGGGTTATGATGTAACTATTTTTGAAGCTTTACATGAAGCCGGAGGTGTATTGGTATATGGTATTCCGGAATTCCGTCTTCCTAAAAAAGCAGTTGTAGCCAAAGAAATCGAAAATGTAAAATCTTTAGGCGTTAAAATTGAAACTAATGTAGTTGTCGGTAAATCCGTAACTATTGATGAATTATTGGAAGAAGAAGGTTTCAGTGCTGTATTTATCGGTTCCGGTGCCGGACTTCCTAAATTTATGGGTATTCCGGGTGAAAATGCCAACGGCGTATTCTCTGCTAACGAATATTTAACCAGAAGCAATCTTATGAAAGCTTTTGATGAAAATTCTACAACACCAATTATGCATGGTAAAAAAGTGGCGGTTGTCGGTGGTGGTAATGTTGCTATGGATGCTGCACGTACTGCTTTAAGATTAGGCGCAGAAACACATATTGTATATCGTAGAAGTGAAGAAGAATTACCTGCAAGAGTAGAAGAAGTACATCATGCAAAAGAAGAAGGTATTATCTTTGACCTTTTAACCAATCCTGTAGAAATTTTAAAAGACGAAAACGGTTGGGTTTGCGGCATGAAATGTGTACAGATGGAATTGGGTGAACCTGATGCTTCCGGCAGAAGACGTCCGGTAGTGAAAGAAGGCTCTGAATTTGTTATGGATGTAGATACTGTAATCATGTCCTTAGGAACCAGCCCTAATCCATTGATTTCTTCTACCACAGAAGGTCTTGAAATCAACAAATGGCAGTGTATTGTTGCAGACGAAGAATTTGGTAAAACAAGCAAAGAAGGCGTATATGCCGGTGGTGATGCTGTTACCGGTGCTGCAACCGTAATCCTTGCTATGGGTGCCGGAAAAGCCGGTGCAAAAGGTATTGATGAGTATTTAAGCGGAAAATAAATTGTAACTAATTAATATTCTAAAGATATTAGGTAGGAGAAGTACTATGCCTTGGTGTCCAAAATGTGAAACAGAATATAGGGAAGGGATCTCAGTTTGTGCTGATTGTGGTTCTGCCTTGGTAGAAGGCCTTTCTGAACAGAAGGAGACTTCTACACCGGAAACACCGGAAGAAATGATACAAAACATGAACGAAGAAAATGCCCGTATTTTCTTGGAAGAAACCAGAAAAGAAGCTATGGAACGAAGACGTCGTTTGGCAGAAGGTCCTGGTGTTTATGTAGAATCATCAAAAAAAGCACAGGATTTTAAATCCGGAGCATTGTCCTTACTTTTTGTAGGCGGAATCGGTTTAATTTTTATTGTTTTAATCTTAATAGGAGTTATTCCGCTGCATATGAATCTTTTTTCCAAATATCTGATTCTAGGTGTTATGGGAACTTTATTCATTCTGTTTATTGTTATGGGATTTTTATCTATAAAATCTTATAAAATGTTTGAAATCAAAGCCACAGAAGAAGATAATCTTACTAAGAATTTACAGGCATGGTGCAAGGATAATCTTACCAAAGATTTAATTGATGCAGATTTAGAAGAAGCTGAAGAAGAATTACTTTATTTTGGACGTACTGAAAAAATGAAGGTATTGATATCCAATAAATTTATGAATTTGGATGCTGCATTTTTAGACAGTTTTATTGATGATATTTATCCTGAGATTTTTGGGTAACATTCTAATCGACTATTGTTAAATAAGTACATGGATTTAAACATCCATGTACTATTTATTTTATAATAGTTCCTTTTGAAAGGAATCACAAATATATGAAAATAACCATCATTGCCGTTGGCAAAATTAAAGAAAAATTCTATAGAGATGCTATTGCAGAATATGCAAAACGCCTTTCCAAATATTGTAAATTTGAAGTTATTGAAGTGGGAGATGAAAAAACTCCCGATAAATGCAGTGAAACAGAAGAACAGATGATTCTTTCCAAAGAAGCTGATAAAATTCTAAAGAACATCCGTCCTGATATGTTTGTCTATGCCTTAGCAATTAAAGGAAAAAAGCTGGATTCTGTTGCTTTTGCAGAAGAAATTAACCAACTGGCTTTAGGTGGTAAAAGCTCCATTGCATTTGTCATTGGCGGCTCTTTAGGCTTACATTCCTCTGTTTTAACCAGAGCTGACCGACAGCTTAGCTTTTCTGATATGACCTTTCCCCATCAGTTAATGAGAGTCATTTTGTCAGAACAGATATATAGGGCATATCGGATTATTGCGAAGGAACCGTATCATAAGTAAGTAAAAACAACCTACGCGCTTTGGAAATAAACATTCCCCGCTGTAGGTTGTTGTATTTTCTAAATGTTTGTATTTGTGTCAAAAATTACAGAGTATTTATTAATTCAACAATTTTTTCCGTACTTTCTTCCAAATCATCAGCAATTTCTTCCACCGTTTTGCCTTTTTCCAGTTTTATTTTAACTTTTTGAATCAAAGTCTTTTCTATACCACGTAATTCACCTTCAGCAATACCATCTTCCCATATCATTTGTCCTAATCTTGTCATTGTCATGTCCTCCTTTAATTTTTCTAAATCCATTTTGTCTAAAAACTTATCTGCCATAGCATAGAGCATGGCTTCAATTTTACTTGCATCTGTTTTTTCTATTTCTGTTGTATTACGGATAATATGATATGCTTTATTAATTCGGTCTTTTTGAGAACTGTTACCACTCATAAGAGGGCATAATATTAAAGGAATTAAGTCTTTTTTTGTAATGCTTTTCCCTTCCTTTTGTTTTTGCTCCAAGTCAAATAATAATTTATCCGCATTTCGTTGTTGCATAATAATAGGTTTAATTTTATATGTATTATAGCCTTCTGTAAACTGCGTCATCGGATGTTTTATGTTTCCGGAAAATAAAACATAAGTTTCTACTGAAACTTTATGCAGATAACTGGTAAGAGCTTCATAGGCGCGAAATCTTTTCAGAGCTTCAAGTCCCTCATTTGTACTTTGAAATTCAAAATGTTTCCAGGTTCCATCATCCATTATAAAATTAAAATCCTGAAATAGTTTTTGTAGTTCTAAATGAACTAATTCTGTAGGAGCGAAGGAAACTACCTTTTCCTTAATTCCTAAATACGGCAATAATTCGTCTGCAAAAAATTGCATAGCTGTTTTTAAAACCGCATCTTCATGCTGTTTAATATCGGAAGAATTAGCATCCGACATTAAATTAGTGTTATTTTTCTCCATAAGTGTCCTTTCTACAAGACTATATAGAGAACTATCCTAAATTTAATATAGCAAAAAAACTATATACAGACAATGTATTTTCTTATTTTCATATGTTTAAATTGGAAAATATATCAAACAGGTAAGTATATTTGATTTGCTTTCATAAATGAAAAATTATGATTTTAGAAATTATAATATGTGTTTAACGATAGTTCTTTATATAGAAACATCGTCTGTTGCGAAATATTATAAATTATTTTTCTGTTATTGAAAAGATTCTATTTTTGTTTTAATACAAAAAACAGATACCAAACAACGTCTAGTATCTGTTTTGTAATATTATATTTAACTTTTAACAAGATTTATCATGATACAAAATATCTGAAACCTCACAATCTAATATATAACACAACAAATCTAAAGTTTTCGTAGTAATAGGAAGACCTTTTTTCATACGATGTAGTGTATTAGCGGAAATCCCTTCTTTATATATTAAATGATATTCTGTTAAATTTTTGTTTATAAGTGTTTTGTAAAAAGGTTCATAAGAAATCATATAATCACCAAAATTATCCTAACACACTTAATAACTTGACTATACTTAATATATTGAGTATAATGATTAAAACTATTCATCATAGTTAAAAATTTAAAGGAGGTCATGATATGAGAAAATCATGGAAATTTAAGAAACAAAACTTTTTTAGGTTGGTAACTACTATGCTATTGGGTATTTTCATAATGACAGGGTTATCTACCAAAAGTTACGCAGCACCAAAGCAGATGTCAGATGGTAATATATTTGATGCTGAATTTTATGCGGCTAACTATCCTGATGTAGTTGCAGTCTTGGGAAATGATGAAACAGCACTTTATAATCATTTTTTAAATTGTGGTAGCTTGGAGGGAAGACTTCCTTATGCACCGGGAGCATCTGTGCCTGTTACAGAAACTCCACAAATACCAACATCTAATATTAAAATAATGCCTGATGGTAATAAATTTGACCCAATATTTTATGCAACTAACTATCCTGATGTAGCTGCAGTCTTGGGGAATGATGAAACTTTGCTTTATAATCATTATATACTTTGCGGAATCAATGAAGGAAGACTTCCTTATGATGTAAATGTAGATCAAACACTTACAAATCAAAATGTTGTAAAACCTATGATTAATCAAGTTACACCTTCTATTAAAGTATCTGATTTTAAATTTTTAGGATATTCAATTAATGAAAATCATTATTATGAATGGAAAGCAGCCCTTGGATATACTGGTAATGCTACATTGATAAATGATGTTAATTTAGGAACACATATCTATTGTAGTTCAGATGAATATAATACTCGTGTTGCACTAGGAGACCCTTATAAAGACAATAATATAATCGCTGCTTATCATTGGATTACCTCTAATGAATTCGTTTATGATGGTGGATATAACTCTAAATTTGTTATTTCTTTTAAATATAAACGCCTTCCTGTTTACGATGGACCTATTGTTTATGGTATGACCTTTGATGAAGTAAAACAAATTGTTGGATACAATGATGCACTTAGTGTAGAAAATGGTACTTATAGAATGTGTACCCTTAATGATGGTTCTAATGTACTAATAGATGCTGTTGGTCATAATGAGATTATTGTAGAAGGTTATAAATTTGAAATACATTTATGGTTCTTTAATGATATTATCGAACATATGTCTATAAGTTTTCCACTTTAAATAACAAAATTTACAAAGAATATATAATACAATAGATTTATCATGCAACAAACATGAAAAAAAGAATTCTCATAAATAATCTACATATTTGTTTGTATGACATCATATGATATTTTATGAAGAATCGAGAAACCAACCTATCAACCAAAATCATCGATACCTGTCAGCTCCCAAAAGATGTCCTTTTGGGAGCTTCTATTATTTCCATGACCGGAAATACAGATATTTTAATTGAAAATTTTAAAAACATTATTAAATATCAAACAGACGTATTGTTAATACAATGTAAAAGAAACCGGATACAAATCACAGGGAAAAATCTAAAATTGGAACAGTATAATAAAGAAGAACTAAAAGTATGCGGAATCATCTATGAACTTAAATTTTTACAGTAAAATATAAAAATTAATATTAAACAGGAATTATCTGTGAAATAAAAAGTATTATAAAGTAAAATATCCAAATCGGGAGAGAAATATTGAAATTAAATAACATCTTAGAAATCTGTGTTTCAGGAGAAAATGTAGAGCGTTTTCTAAACCTGTGTTCCTTTCATGATATTAAGTTATCAAATATAACAAATATAGATAATAAATATTACATGGATCTTTCTCCCGAGGATTTTTTTAAATTAAAAAATATAGTAAAAAAATCCAACGTTAAAGTGAAAATTATCCGGAAAAGCGGCATTCTGTTTTGGATAAAAAGGCAGGCAAAAAGAAAATTGTTTTTCATAACTCCTTTCTTATGCCTGCTTCTTTTGTGGATAAATTCCCAGCTTTTATGGGGGGTCCGCATTGAAGGAAATCATTCCATCACCAATGACCTTATTCAGGATTTTTTGCATGAACAGGGAATTCATTATGGTATGCCTTTATCTAAAATTCCTATTTACGAACTAAAAACAAAACTTAGAACAAAATATAATGAAATCACCTGGGTCAGCATTTATCTGGAAGGTACTAATCTTCAAATTTCCTTAAAAGAACGTGATACCTCTGAATTTCCCACCGCCTCTTCTATCCAAGGTGAAAATCTCATAGCTAATGCCACCGGAATCGTAGAATCAGTTTTAGTCCGTCAGGGAACAGCCTTAGTATCTCCCGGTGAAGTTGTGGAAAAAGGTGCTGTCCTAATTGAAGGTAAGGTTCCCATTCCTGATCAGGACGGCAGTATCAAAGAAATTCAATATTGCAAAGCAGACGGTGATATCTATTTAGTATATCCTTATGCCATTGAGGAAATAATTAACTTAGAGCATGTAGAAAAGAAATACACAGGGAAAACCTATCAAAAATATATTTTTACATGGAATGATAACATGTGGGAATTTCCTTTTTTCAAAATTCCCTTTCTAAAATACGACTGCGTAACAACCCCTCTTACTTTTCAATTCTTCAAAATCCTGTCAATTCCTTTAACAATTCATCAAGCTACCTATCAGGACTATATTCTGGTACGTCAAAAATACACAATAGAAGAAGCCGAAAAAATTGCAGAACAAAAATTAAATAAAATAATCGCAAGTTTAGAAGAAAAAGGGGTACAAATTATTGAAAAAAATGTTAAAATAAAAACTAATAGTGCTTATTTATCCTTAACCGGAGAATTAACACTAAAAGAACGCTGTAATACGTTTGCATTATTGGAGGAAGTTCAATGACAGAAAATGAAATATTTTTACCTATGCCATTGGAGCATAGCAGAAATATCTTTGGTCAATTTGATATATTTGCAAAAAAACTGGAACGTGGCTTTCATGTATCTATTGTAAACCGTGATGAAGGTATCAAGGTGATCGGTAAAGAAAATGATATCAAAAAAGCCGAAAAAGTTCTCAGAGAATTGTGGGAATTATCCCGGAGAGGAAATCAAATCCAGGAACAAAACGTGGATTATGCAATTGCTATGAGCATGGAAGAAAAAGAAGATACTTTGCTTGCTATTGATGGGGATTTAATTTGTCATACCGTCAGCGGAAAACCTATCAAACCCAAAACCTTAGGACAAAAGCAGTATGCCGATGCCATCCGTAAAAATATGATTGTTTTTGGCATGGGACCTGCCGGTACCGGAAAAACCTATCTTGCCATGGCTATGGCAATTACCGCTTTTAAAAATAATGAAGTAGAACGTATCATTCTTACAAGACCTGCCATAGAAGCAGGAGAGAAACTGGGATTTCTTCCCGGCGATTTACAAAGCAAAGTAGATCCTTATCTACGTCCTTTATATGATGCACTTTACCAGATTATGGGGGCAGAAAGTTTTGTAAAAAATATGGAAAAAGGATTGATAGAGGTTGCTCCTCTTGCCTATATGCGAGGACGTACCCTGGATAATGCATTTATTATTTTGGACGAAGCACAAAATACAACACCAGCTCAAATGAAGATGTTCCTGACCCGTATCGGTTTTGGCTCAAAAGTAGTAGTTACCGGAGATGCTTCCCAAAAAGATTTGGCTCCGGGAGTTCAGTCAGGTTTGGATGTTGCAGTCAAAGTTTTATCCAAAATTGAGGACATTGCCTTTTGTCAATTGACAAGCAAAGACGTAGTACGTCATCCTTTGGTACAAAAAATTGTAAAGGCTTACGAAACATATGAAAACAGAGAAAAATCAAAAGAAAAATATCGTTCTAATAAAAGAACTGAGCATTAATTTCATTACCATTATTTTAATAACTATAGCTATCAGTGGTTTGACTTATGTTTTAAACCGTCCTGTTTCTGAAATCATACGAAACAGTATTATTATTTCCTGGGGAAGCTTAGTAATTGTATTTTTGTGGTATCACAACAAATTCTATAACAATTTAGAATACGATAACAGTCAGCATCCTTTGCGATTTTTAATTGTCTATATTATTTGTTTTACAGTTTCCGTAGGAATGATTTTTGCTCCTGCATCCAGTTGGGTATTTTTATCTATTATGGTTGTTTTATCTATGTTCAGTAATACCCTTATAGGTCTTACCGCAGGCTCTGTATTGCTATTAATTACTACCAGTTTATCTATCAACGGAACAATGTATATTTTCTTTTTATACTTTATGATTGGCCTTATTGGAGTTTCTTTATTTCATAATCTTGGATTAGATTTTCAAATTGCAGGTCCTTTGGTAATTTCCGGAGTGGCATCTGTAATTATGCAAACTGCTTTTATTGTTATTTTTGAAAACCAGCCCTTTGGAATGAATGTCATGTTTATGCCTTTATTGAATTTATTTATTAATATGGTTCTTTTGTTTATCATATTAATATATTTCAGTAAATTATCTATGTACCTTCTTCAAGACAAATATTCTGACATTAACGATCAGGAATTTCCTCTTATGGCTGAATTGAAAAAAAATCATAAGGACAAATATTATGAAGCCATCCACACTGCTTATCTTGGAGAACGTATTGCCAGAAAATTAAATATGAATGATAAAGCAGTAAAAGGCTGCTGTTATTACTATAAAATAGGAGATGAAACCAGAGAAACCGAAGACGGTTCTATCGTTCCCATTTCGGAATATTATGATTTTCCGGATGAATTAACTGCATTAATAGAAGAATGCAGACAGGAAAAATATGGTTCCAAAGAAGCCTGTGTAGTGCTGACTTCCAATAAAGTTATCCGCAGTATTTTGATTTCTCAAACTACTTTGCAAAACAAGCAAATTACTTATACCAACATTATTGAAGCAATTTTTCAAAAAATGATACATACCGATCTTTTGGAAAACTGTGATATTTCCATACGTGAATTAAACATTATGAAAAAGACATTTATTGAGGAGAAATTATATTATGACTTTTTACGCTGAAAATGAAACTTCTTACGTTTTTGATTTTGATTGGGAGAGTATATATCATGAAGTAGCTTTAGCTGTTCTTGACAGCGAAAAATGTCCCTATGAAGCAGAAGTTAATTTATTGCTTACAGACAATGACGGTATTCAGGAATTTAATCGTGAAAACCGTAATATTGATGCCCCTACCGATGTTCTTTCTTTTCCCAATATTGAATATGACGTGGCTGCAAACTTCGAAAACGTAGAAGATTATATGGCAGATTACTTTGAACCGGATTCCGGCGAATTAATTTTAGGTGATATTATAATTTCTATAGATAAGGTACAACAACAGGCTTTCGAATACGGACACAGCCAAAAAAGGGAATTTGCCTTTTTGGTAGCCCACAGTATGTTGCATTTATGCGGCTATGATCATATAACTCCTGAAGAAGAACAGGAAATGATATCAAAACAGGAAGCCATATTAAATAACCTTGGTATTACAAGAGATTAATCTTCCAAAGAGAGGTTTTATGACAAACGAAAAAAAGCAAATAACTAAAAATACAAACAGAGGACTTTATTTTGATTTAAGTTATACAGGAATACTTATTTTTTTCCTGTTTCGAATTCCTCTTACCAATATCATTGGAAATGAGGGTAACGGATACTTTTCCGTTGCCTGGGAAATATATACCTTATTTGGCTTACTTTTTGGTCATGGTATTTACAATATTACAAAGAATATGGTACGGCTTCGAATCCGTAAAAATCAATATCATAACAGTACCAGAGTGCTTTCTACATCCCTGATCATCAGTTTTTTATTATCTGTACTGGGTGGCGTAGTTATTTATTTTTATTCCAACATATTATTAAATGCCTTATCTATGAAATTATCCGGCATCAGTCTTCGATTGTTAGGCATCTTGCTTATTTTCAGTTCTGTTTCCGGTGTTTTTCGTGGTTATTTTGAAGGCTGTGGAACCAAAATTCCTACCAGCTTTTCTAAAATTGTAGAAGCCTTCGTTGCCGGAACCGGAGCAATCATTTTTGCTTCCATTCTTTATAAATACGGTGCCAAAGTAGGAGCTTTGTTATTTAATATGCAATACGAACCTGCCTTTGGTTCCATGGGGATTGCCGCAGGCTGTATTTGTGGCAGTATCTTTGCCTTTATCTTTTTGCTATTGGTTAATACGGTTTATCAAAAACCATTAAAGCAGTTATTACAAAAAGAAGATAAGAAAAGTGTTGAATCCCTAGGTTCTATTACAAAAGAATTCCTCAAGCTTTCTTTTATCACTTTATTTGAACTTGTATTTTTTAAGCTTTTCCGCCTCATAAATATGTCATTATATATCAAAGCTTACTCTAATACAGATGCCAAAGGCAAAATAATACAATATTTGGGCTCTTATCACGGAAAAGTATTAATATTAACAGGAATTTTGATATTTATCATATTAAGTACTACCGGAAGAAATATTAAAAAGGTGGAAAAATCTTATTACAGGAACAAAATAAAACTTTCCTGGCAATATTTTTGCGATGATTTAAAGCAGATTTTAATCTTTGCAATTCCTGCTACAGCCCTTGTTGCCGCTCTTGCCAAAAACTTATTGACATTATTATATAATTCATCCGGGAACACAGAAGTATTCATGCTTCAATTAGGCGCTGTTAATATTCTTCTTGTACCGGTTGCAATTTATTTATATAAATTGCTTTCAAATTTAGATTTTAAACTTATAATAATTACAATTCCATTGCTTGCATTTATCCTTCAAACAATGGTTACGGGAATTCTTGTAAAACAGGAATCTCTGGGTGCTTTATGTCTCATAATATCTGATGTAATTTTTTGGTTTCTGGTGGTTCTTTTGGAATTACTCGTTGTTATAAAAACGCTAAAATTCCCATTATTAAAGAATACAGATGTATAGAATATAACTTATAAGCTGATACTATTCAAAAAAAGAAAGTTGATGTGAATTAATGAAAATTTTGAAAAGTATTGGCTTATATTTTGTATATCCCTTTTTAACATTTATATTAGGCATATTTACTCATATAGGGTATCTTAACTATTTTTATCCCTATAAATATGCCCCGCAAAAAGAATCTTATTTTTTAGAAGATACCCACCATGAAGTATCAAATATCCCTAAGGAAATCACTACCTGCGACACAAGTTATATTATTGTCGAATACAATACAAAAGATAATACTAAAAAAGAAATAGAAGATAAACTTCCTGAAAAGTATTTAGGTATGACCCGCCATAATCTGGAAGAAGCCTTAAAGGAATATCAGCAAAATCCAACCTTAGAAGATGTTGAAAAAGGATTTATAAATATTCAATTAGAAAGTTTTTCTTCGGGTGAGGTAATAATCAGTAAAAATTATAACCCCTTAGAAAAAGAAACCGGCTATTATTTAATGGTATTAGACGGAAAAATCGTAGTTATGGAAGAGGATAAGAAAACCGTTTATCTCACTACAGATATTTATGCTGATGCCTTATCCGATTCCCTTAAACAGGAACTGATTTTAGGGAAATTTATTTATAACATCGAAGAATTGTATGGTTTTTTAGAATCTTATACAAGCTAATTTTTATTAATTTTTAAAAATACACTACAATAGATTAACAAATTTTGAATCTACAAAACGGAGTGAAAGATAACAACATGAAAATTGGAATCATTGGTGCCGGTGCTTCCGGTCTCATGGCAGCAATTACCGCGGCTAAACAGGGAAGTAATGTAACAATAATTGAAAGAAAAGACCGCATTTGCAAGAAGATACTTGCAACCGGTAATGGGAAATGCAATTTCACAAATAAATCCATGAACGCCTTTGACTTTAGAAGTCAAAGGCAAGGTGTTTTTCGTGACTATATAAGTCAATTTGATGAAAATGATACTATTTCTATGTTTCAAACTATGGGAATGCTGATAAAAGATAAAAACGGATACTGTTATCCCCGTTCCGAACAAGCATCCACTGTATTAGATATTTTACGTTTACAGGTTAAGAATTTAAACATTGATGTTTTGTCCCAAAGTTATCCGGTATCTATTCAAAAAAAGAAAAAGAATTTTGAAGTCGTATTAAAAACCAATGAAAAACTCTATTTTGATCGTATTATTTTGGCCTGCGGAAGCTTTGCCGGAGAAAAAACAAAGGATGATTATACCGGCTATACTTATGCAAAAGCATTTGGACATACTATCATCCCCGTAGTTCCTGCCTTAGTACAAGTTCGCGCCAAAGGGAAAGAATTTAAATCCATTTCCGGTGTAAGATGCGATGCCAATATCTCTCTTTACATAAATAACAAATTAATTACGGAAGAATTTGGCGAATTACAGCTTACAGATTACGGAATTTCCGGTATTCCCGTATTCCAATTAAGCCGTTATGTTTCTTACGGAATTTATGAAAAGAAAAAAGTAAGAGTAACTATAGATTTTCTTCCTGAATACGATTTAAAAACCTGGCTTACCTTTGTTTCAGAAAAATGGCATAAGGCCGACAAAAACATAACCTCAGAAGAATTTTTCCAAGGGTTTCTTAATAAGAAATTAAATTTACTTTTCTTAAAATTAGGGGAAATAAAAGTAGAAACACCTATTAGCCAGCTTACGTTCACCAAAATTGAACAAGTAGTTACCCATATGAAATGTTGGGAAATCGAAATTGAAGGAACCAACCCTTATGAAAATGCCCAAGTTTGTGCCGGTGGAGTTTCCATGGATGAAATCACCCTTGAAATGGAATCCAAACTGGTTCCGGGACTGTATTTTGCCGGAGAATTGTTAGATGTAGACGGCAGATGTGGCGGATACAACCTACAATGGGCATGGACCAGCGGTTATCTTGCCGGAAAAGCTGCAGCAACAAAGTAGAAAGGATTGAATTATGCTTAGAATTCAGCAACTTAATCTGGAAATTCCCCGTTTTCAAACAGAAGAAGAATATGATAATTACCAGAAACGCCAATTAGAAAAAAAAATATTAAAGCTATTGAAAATTTCATCAAAAGATTTAAAATCTTTTTCTATTATAAGACGTTCTTTGGATGCCCGCAAAAAACCAACCCTTTTTTACAGTTACATTGTAGATGTTGAGGTTTCCAATGAAGTACAGCTTCTGCAAAAAAATAAATTAAAAAATGTATCTGCCATAGACACTGCAGAATATCACTTCCCGGAGCTTCCATTTAAAGGAACTTCCCCCAAATCATCCCGTCCGGTCATTATAGGACTTGGCCCTGCAGGACTTTTTTGCGGCTATTATCTGGCAAAACAAGGCTTAAATCCCATTATTTTAGAACGTGGGAAACCGGTAGAACAGCGTTTGAAGGATGTGGAAGATTTTTGGAACAGTGGTGTTTTAAACACAGAATCCAACGTTCAATTCGGAGAAGGTGGAGCCGGAACCTTTTCCGACGGTAAATTAAATACTTTAGTAAAAGATAAATATGGACGAAACAAAGAAGTCCTAAAAGTATTTGTGGAAAACGGTGCGCCTGAAAAAATCATCTATGACCAAAAGCCTCACATTGGAACTGATGTACTTATAGATGTAGTTCGCAATATACGCAATAAAATGCTTTCTTTAGGTGCCGAGATCCACTATGAAACAAAAATGACAGATATTTTACAGAATGGTGGCATAATCACCGGTGTAAAAACAAATGATGGACGCATGTTTCCTACAAATACTGTAGTACTTGCCATCGGACATAGTGCCAGAGACACTTTCCGGATGTGTCATGAACGAAACATTCCTATGGAACCCAAATCCTTTGCCGTTGGTTTCCGTGTAGAACATCCTCAGGAGCTTATAAATATTCAACAATACGGAGAAAATTACCCGGATTGTTTGCCTACTGCAGCTTATAAGGTAACCGCCAAGTCAGACAACGGAAGAGGGGTTTATTCTTTCTGTATGTGTCCGGGAGGTTATGTAGTTAATGCCAGCAGTGAGGAAGGGCATTTAGCCATTAATGGCATGAGTTACAGTAAGCGGGATGGGAAAAATGCTAACAGTGCCATTATTATTTCCGTAAATCCCGAAGATTTTAGTGGACAAGGACCTTTATCTGGGGTAGAATTTCAACGTCAGATTGAAAAGAAAGCTTATGAAATCGGCAATGGTAAAATTCCCATTCAATATTATAAAGACTTTAAAGGAAGCCCCGAACATAACGGTACTATTCCTCAAGGTTTTACCCCTTCCATAAAAGGGAACTATCAATTTGCCGATGTAAATCAAATTTTACCCACTCAATTAAACAGTTCATTTATCCAGGGTATGGAACATTTCCATAAAATAATTCCCGGCTTTGCTGATGACTATGCTTTGGTTTCGGGAATTGAAAGCCGAACCTCATCGCCGCTTAGAATTCTTAGGGATGAAAGCGGACAATCTACCTCCCTAAAAGGATTATATCCCTGTGGGGAAGGGGCAGGCTATGCCGGAGGTATCACCTCAGCAGCTATGGATGGACTTTATGTGGCGGAAAGAATTGTTATGAATCACAATTCCATTGACTGACAAACTTAAACCTATTAAGAAAACTGCAAAGAAAGGAAGTTTCCATGACTTCAGAACTTAGAGAATTTATAAAAGATAAAAAAAGAATTGTAATTAAAATCGGTTCTTCTTCTTTACAGCACAAAGAAACCGGAGACCTTGATTATACAAAAATAGAAGTATTGGTTCGTGAAATTTGTAATTTGAGAAATCAGGGTAAAGACGTTATCCTCGTTACCAGTGGTGCCATTGCTGTAGGTAAAAAAGCTATTGGACTTTCCCGTCTGGAACAGGAACAGGGGCATTTAGGAGTCAAACAGGCTTGTGCAGCCGTAGGACAGGCAAAATTAATGATGATTTATCAAAAAATTTTTGCAGAATACAATCAGGTAGCTGCCCAGATTCTTATGACCAAAGATACTATTGTGAATAATTTTAACCGTGAAAATGCCAAAAATACATTTTCAGAGCTTTTGAATCTTTGCGTAGTTCCGGTTGTTAACGAAAACGACACCGTAGCTACTTATGAAATTGTTATTGGTGATAATGATACTTTATCCGCCATTGTTACCGGACTTACGGGTGCTGACTTACTGATTTTACTTTCCGATATTGATGGCTTATATACAGATGACCCAAGAACCAATCCTAATGCAAAATTTATTGAAGAGGTAGAAAAAGTAACTGCCGAACATATGAATATGGGCAAAAAAAGCACCGGAAGCAGCGTGGGTACCGGTGGTATGAATACCAAAATGGTAGCTGCCCATATTGCTACCAATATGGGAGCGGATATGATTATTGCTAATAGTGATGATATCCGCATTATTCACAGAATTATGGATGGAAGAAAAATCGGAACTTTATTTAAAGCACAAAAAACCAATAATTTTGATATGATAGAATATGTTAAAAATTTACATCACTAATTAGAATGGAGTAGCTATGACTTTAGACGATAAAATCAAAAGAATTAACGAATTATATCACAAAGCAAAGGCCGAAGGATTAACCCCGGAAGAAGCGAAAGAACAGCAGGAACTTCGTAGTGAATATTTGGCCAACATCCGTGCCAATTTACGCGGACAACTTAATAATATCAGTATCCAGAACGAAGATGGAACTGTTGAAAATTTGGGCGAAAAATATGGTAAGAAAACAAGCCACTAACGTATGTTAACAGGAAAAATATCCCCATATAAAACTATGAATACAAAACAAAGTATCCGAAAAGAACTTCTGAAAAAAAGGAATACATTGACAGAAGAAGATTGCCAAAATTATAGTAAAATGATCGAGAAGCAACTTCTTTCATCAGAACAATACAGAAACGCCCAAATCCTATTAATTTATGCCGCCTATCAAAAGGAAGTTTCTACTTATGGCATTATAAAACATGCTTTATGCGATGTCAAAAAAGTATTCTGTCCCAAAGTATTAAGTCCGGAAGTTATGGAATTCTATCAAATTTTTTCTTTGGCCGATATCATAGCCGGATATAAAAACATCCCGGAACCCAAAATAATCGAGACACCTTACGATAATATAAATCAACAACGTTCCTTAATGATTTTGCCTTTGGTAGGTTTTGACAGCTATAAAAACAGACTGGGCTATGGCGGAGGATTTTATGATAGGTATCTGCAACAATTTTCCGGTATGAAAAGTATCGGGCTTGGTTTTGAATGTCAAAAATATGAACCTGGAATTCCAACGGAAACTACTGATATAAAACCCAATTTTATCATTACTGAAACAAATATATACTAAAATATATTTCATCAATAAAAAGAGAAACCAAATCTTATTTATAATGGAGAAACAAATGTTAAATATTAGAGATAACGCTCCGGTAACAGAACCGGAAAGACAATATTACTTTATGGATATCTGTTCCGACTATGTAAAAAAACTGGAAGAGGAATTAGGACATAAGCCAACCTGCTGTGTTACCACCTTTGGTTGTCAAATGAACTCCAGAGATTCCGAAAAACTGGTAGGTATTCTGGAAAGAGTAGGGTATGAAGTAATTGAAGAAGAAACCAAGGCAGATTTTGTCATTTATAACACTTGTACTGTTCGTGATAATGCTAATCAAAGAGTCTATGGCCGTTTAGGTGCATTACATCACCAGAAAAAGAAAAATCCAAATATGAAAATTGCCCTCTGCGGTTGTATGATGCAGGAAAATACCGTAATTGAAAAATTAAAAAAGAGCTATCGCTTTGTAGATTTGATTTTCGGAACCCACAATATCTACAAATTTGCAGAATTATTAACTGCTACCTTTGAAGAAAAGGGTATGGTAATTGATATTTGGGAAGATACAGACAAAATTGTGGAAGATTTACCGGTAGAAAGAAAATACTTTTTCAAATCCGGTATCAATATTATGTTTGGCTGTAATAACTTCTGTAGCTATTGTATTGTTCCTTATGTCCGTGGACGGGAACGAAGCCGTAATTCTGCAGACATTATCCGCGAAATTGAAAATCTGGTAAAAGAAGGCGTTGTAGAAGTTATGCTTCTTGGCCAGAATGTTAACTCCTATGGTAAGAATCTGGAAGAAAATATTACCTTTGCACAGTTACTTCAGAAAATTGAAGCTATTGAAGGTTTGGAACGAATCCGTTTCATGACTTCCCACCCCAAGGATTTATCCGATGAATTAATTGAAGTTATGAAAAACTCCAAAAAAATTTGTAAACACCTTCATTTGCCGATGCAATCCGGTTCTACCAGAATCTTAAAGGAAATGAACCGAAGATATACCAAAGAATCTTATCTGGAATTGGCAGAAAAGATAAAAAAAGCAATTCCTGATATTTCTTTAACTACCGATATCATCGTAGGTTTTCCCGGTGAAACCCATGAAGATGTAAATGAAACCATCGATGTAGTAAGAAAAGTTGGCTTCGATAATGCCTTTACCTTTATTTACTCCAAACGTACCGGAACCCCTGCCGCAGCCATGGAAAACCAAGTACCGGAGGATGTGGTAAGAGAAGAATTTAACCGTGTTTTAGAAGCTGTTCAGGAAGTTTCAAAAGAAAGATGCGGAGGATTGGAAGGACAGATTGTGGACGTACTTTTTGAAGAACTT
Organism: Lachnospiraceae bacterium; assembly: GCA_017555455.1. GTDB lineage: Bacteria > Bacillota > Clostridia > Lachnospirales > Lachnospiraceae > SFDP01. The sequence goes on along the minus strand of JAFZGJ010000002.1, from coordinate 33,508 downwards.
AACGACCATGACAGTTCTATGCTAACCGGGCGTATGAGTAACAATACTTTGGTTCATGCCATAGCAGACAAAGCCCTTATTGGTAAGATTTTGCCGGTGAAATTAATAGAATCCAGAGGATTTTATTATATGGGAGAACTTGTTTTACAATAAACAAAAAATGTGATAAAATTTAGCGGGTATGCCCTTTAGACATACTCGCTTTTATAATGTAATATTAAACTTTAGATAAGAGAGAAAAAACATGGCAGAATTAACCCCTATGATGCAGCAATATTTAAAAACCAAAGAAGAGTACCCGGACTGTATTTTATTTTACCGACTGGGCGATTTCTATGAAATGTTTTTTGAAGATGCCCTGACGGTGACCAAAGAACTGGAAATTACCCTTACCGGAAAAAGCTGCGGTCTGGAAGAACGTGCCCCCATGTGTGGCGTTCCCTATCATTCTGTAGAAGGCTATTTAAATAAATTAGTATCCCGCGGTTACAAAGTGGCTATCTGTGAACAAGTAGAAGATCCTAAGCTTGCCAAGGGTCTGGTCAAAAGAGAAGTTACCAGAATTGTTACCCCTGGTACCAACCTATGTATCAATGGGGACGAAAGATGTAATAATTATATTATGAGTATTGCCTATTTTTCCGGCAGAATCGGCATTTCCATTGCGGATGTTACTACCGGAGATTACTTTCTGACAGAAGTGGATTCCAACAAAAAGCTTTTGGATGAAATTATGAAATATGCACCCAAGGAAATTATCTGTAATCAGGCATTTTATGTCAGCGGTATGGATATTGACGACTTAAAAGGAAGACTTGGTATCAGTATATCTGCTCTGGAACCTTATTTTTATGATGATGATAACTGTAGAAAATGTCTTATGAAGCATTTCAAAACCAATACATTAAGCGGTCTTGGAATTGAGGATTTTCCCAGTGGTCTGATTGGTGCCGGAGCTTTATTACAGTACTTATATGAAACCCAGAAAACCGGTTTGACTCATTTTACCCATATTTATCCTTACCTAACCAATGCATATATGCTTTTAGACAGTTCCACCAGACGAAATTTGGAATTATGCGAAACCTTACGTGAAAAGCAAAAACGTGGTTCTCTGTTATGGGTATTGGATAAAACCAAAACCGCCATGGGCGGAAGACAGCTCCGTACCTGGATTGAGCAGCCCTTAATTCAAAAATCCGAAATTGAAAAACGTCTGGATGCCGTAGGTGAACTGTGTAAAGATGGGGTCAGCAGAGATGAAATCAGAGAATACTTAAATCCTGTATATGATTTGGAACGTCTTCTTGGAAAGGTTAGTTATGGTTCTGCCAATCCAAGGGATATGATTGCTTTCCGAAATTCCCTGCAAATGCTTCCTCCCATCAAAACCGTAGCAAGTAGTTTTGAAAAGGAATATTTAAAAGAATTATCTGATCAAATCGATGATTTAAAGGATTTATGCAGCCTGATTGAAGCTGCCATTTTAGAAGAACCACCTATCGCCACCAAAGAAGGAGGAATTATCAAAGATGGATTCCATCCTCAAGTGGACAGTCTTCGTCAGGCAAAAACCGAAGGTAAAAACTGGCTCGCCCAGTTAGAAGAAGAGGACAGAGAACGTACAGGAATCAAAAATTTAAAAATTAAATATAACAAGGTATTCGGCTATTATTTTGAGGTAACCAATTCCTTTAAAAACATGGTCCCGGAGGATTATATCCGAAAACAAACATTAGCCAATGCAGAGCGCTATACTACCCCTAAATTAAAGGAAATGGAAGATACCATTTTAAATGCAGAAGATAAGTTGTTTGCTTTGGAATATGAATTATTCTGTTCTATCCGTGATAAAATCGGAGAAGAAATTGAACGTATCCAAAAAACAGCCAAAGCCATTGCTGTTTTGGATACGTTATGTTCTTTTTCTCTTGTGGCGGAACAAAACCGTTATGTAAGACCTAAATTAAACGAAAAAGGGGTTATAAATATCAAAGAAGGCCGTCATCCGGTAGTGGAAAAAATGATTGTCAACGATATGTTTATCAACAACGATACTTATTTGGACAATAATAAGCATTGTGTTTCCATTATTACAGGACCTAATATGGCAGGAAAATCCACTTATATGCGTCAGACTGCTTTAATTGTACTTATGGCACAAATCGGCTGTTTCGTTCCGGCAACCACTGCCAACATCGGAATCGTAGACCGTATTTTCACCCGTGTAGGAGCTTCCGATGACCTTGCCAGCGGTCAAAGTACCTTTATGGTGGAAATGAACGAAGTAGCTAATATTTTAAGAAATGCCACTTCCAACAGTTTGTTAATTTTAGATGAAATCGGGCGTGGCACCTCTACCTTTGATGGTTTAAGTATTGCCTGGGCTGTCATCGAACACATCAGCAACACCAGAATTTTGGGTGCTAAAACTTTATTTGCCACCCATTATCACGAATTGACTGAGTTAGAAGGAAAAATTAACAACGTAAATAACTATTGTATTGCAGTCAAAGAACAGGGAGACGATATAGTTTTCCTTCGTAAAATTGTTAAAGGCGGTGCCGATAAAAGCTATGGTATTCAGGTTGCCAAGCTCGCCGGAGTCCCTGACATTGTTATTAACCGTGCAAAAGAGATTGTGGAACAGCTGACAGACAACGATATTATCGAAAAAGTACAGAGTATTTCCATTCATTCTGCCTCTGCACCGAAGCAGAAGACAAAAACCTATGATGAGGTGGATTTAACCCAAATGTCTCTTTTTGATACGGTAAAGGATGAAGATGTAATAAAAGAGTTGATGGACATTGAAATTTCCACATTAACACCTTTAGATGCCCTAAATACCTTATATCAGTTACAGAATAAATTGAAAAACCGCTGGTAGAAACAGATATTTCTATATTACAAAATGAATTTTAAAGGATAAATTATGTCACGTATTCAGTTATTAGATAACGCAACTATAGATAAAATTGCAGCCGGAGAAGTGGTAGAACGTCCCTCCAGCGTAGTAAAAGAATTAGTGGAAAATGCAATTGATGCAGGAGCCACAGCAGTTACGGTGGAAATTAAAGATGGGGGAATTTCCTTTTTAAGAGTTACCGACAACGGAAAAGGCATTCCCGCAGACCAGGTTAAAGAAGCTTTTCTTCGTCATGCTACCAGCAAAATCCGTACCTCTGAGGATTTAAACAATATCCATAGTCTGGGTTTCCGTGGTGAAGCTTTATCCAGCATTGCTGCCGTAGCTCAAGTGGAAATGATGACCAAAACAAAAGACTCCCTGATGGGGGTCCACTATACCATTGAAGGTGGCAAAGAAACCGGTTTTTCGGAAGTAGGTGTCCCTGATGGAACTACTATTTTAGTGAAAAATATCTTTTTCAACACTCCTGCAAGACGTAAATTTTTAAAAACTGCCACCACAGAAGGAGGCTATATTGCAGATTTGTGTGAACACCTTGCCATGAGTAAGCCGGAAGTATCCTTCCGACTTATCGTTAATAATCAGGTAAAATTCCACACCTCCGGCAATGGAGATATCCGTGAAATTATATATCGGATTTTCGGAAAAGATTTCATCAAAGAAATCATTCCTATTGATTGCAAGGAAGATGATATTCATATCCGGGGATATTTGGGAAAACCTTCCTTAAACCGTTCCAACCGTAATTTTGAAAATTGCTTTATTAACGGAAGATATGTAAAAAGCACCTTTTTATTCAAAGCTATTGAAGAAGGCTATCGTGCCTATTTAATGCAGCATAAATTCCCTTTTGCAGTACTTTACTTTACCATGGATACAGACAAAGTTGATGTAAACGTACATCCTACCAAAATGGATATCCGTATTACTGACAGTCAGAAATATTATGATTTTATCGTAACATCCATTTCCGATACTTTAAGTAAACCGGAGATGATTCCGAGTATTGAACAAGTGGAAACTTTATCAAAATCACCAAAACGCGATCATGTAGAACGAAATTACGTTCCGGAACCGTTTGAACAAAAGAGAATGCAGGAATATAAGGTAAAAGAAGATTTTTCTTATATTACCAATCGATTATTCGGAGAAGACACTCCAATAATAGCCAAACCTGCCATAGCAAAAACACAGCCTTCTTCTGAAAATAATAAAGCATCTTCTTTTGTAGAAGAATCCGTTACCTCCTCTGTCCAGATAAATCTTTTTGAAGAAAAAATTCTGAAGCCTGAAAACAAAGACAAATTTGAAATTATGGGACAAATTTTCCAGACCTACTGGCTGGTTCGTTATGAGGAACAATTGTTGTTTGTGGATCAACATGCCGCTCATGAAAAAGTGAAATATGAAAAGCTCATGAAATCCATAAAAGATAAAGATATTTTCACTCAAACTTTGCAACCCCCATTGGTACTTCACCTGACCCAAAAAGAAGAAGCGGCATTAGAAGAGTATCATACCTACTTTGAGAGTATAGGCTTTATCTGGGAAGATTTCGGAAGTCATTCCATCGCTATGCGACAAATGCCGGTAGAGCTTTATGGAAAAAGTGAAAAAAGATTTTTTGAAGAAATTTTAGATGAATTGGTTGAAAACGGATGTAAAGGTACTCCGGAAGTAATCCAGGAAAAAATAGCTTCCATGGCTTGTAAATCTGCTGTAAAAGGAAACCAGTCCATGAACACCGCAGAAATGAATACTTTATTGGAACAGCTTTTCACTTTGGAAAATCCATATCATTGTCCTCATGGAAGACCAACCATAATTTCCATGAGCAAAACCGATTTAGAAAAGAAATTTAAAAGAATAGTATAATATAATCAAACAACCATAACTTTTAAGGAGTCATTATGGAAAAGAAAAAACTTGTGGTTCTTACGGGACCTACTGCCGTAGGGAAAACAAAATTGTCTATAGAACTTGCAAAAAGAATCGGTGGAGAAATTATTTCGGCAGACTCCATGCAGGTATATAAACATATGGATATCGGTTCCGCAAAAATCCGTCCGGAAGAAATGGAAAATGTTCCCCATTTTCTGGTAGATGAGTTGGAACCTTCAGAAGAATTTAATGTTGTTGTATTTCAACAGAAAACCAAACAATATATGGATGAAATATATAAACGAGGCCACATTCCCATTTTAGTAGGGGGCACCGGCTTTTACATTCAGGCAGTCCTTTACGATATTAATTTTTCCGAAGATGATGATAATCACAAAATCCGGGAAGAACTGGAAGCCTTAGCCAAAGAAAAAGGCGCTGACTATATGCATGAAAAATTACGCAAAATAGATCCTGCTTCCGCAGATGCCATTCATGCCAATAATGTAAAACGTGTGATTCGCGCTTTGGAATATTATAAATTAACCGGACAAAAAATTTCAGAACATAATGAAGAACAACGGGAAAAAGAAAGTCCTTATGATTTTTCTTATTTTGTTTTAAACGACCACAGAGAACTTTTATATGAAAGAATCGATAAGAGAGTGGATGAAATGGTTACGGAAGGTTTGATAGACGAGGTACAGAAGCTAAAAAACATGGGCTATGACCGTTCCTATGTATCTATGCAGGGACTGGGATATAAAGAAATTTTAAGTTACCTGGAAGGGGAAATTCCTTTGGAGGAAGCAATTTATATTCTAAAACGTGATACCCGGCATTTTGCCAAACGCCAAATCACCTGGTTCAAACGTGAAAAGGAAGTAATTTGGGTTAATAAGCCTGAATTTGATTATAATAATGATAAGATTTTAGACTTTATGCAGAAACAAATAACTATATCTGCAAAATAACACAGAACAAACACATTTTTAATATATATTTATATACAAAGGAAAGAAGGAAACATTCATGCTACAAAAAATCTATGAAAACTTTGGAATTTCTCCGGAAGTTTATGCCTTAGGAGAATCTATTTTGGAAGAATTAAAACCCCGCTTTGCAGAAATTGATCAAATCGCAGAAATTAACCAGTTAAAAGTTTTAAAAGCCTTACAGGACTGTAAAGTAAGTGAAGCCTGCTTACTTGGAACTACAGGCTATGGTTACAACGATATTGGCCGTGATACTTTGGAAGAAGTCTATGCCAAAGTATTTCATACAGAGGATGCTCTGGTCCGTCCCCAAATTACCTGTGGAACCCATGCATTGGCACTGGCTTTAATGAGTAACTTACGTCCCGGAGATGAATTATTGAGTCCTGTAGGAAAACCATATGATACCTTAGAAGAAGTCATTGGTATCCGCGACAGCAAAGGTTCCCTGAAAGAATATGGCATTAGCTACTCTCAAGTTGATTTACTTCCCGATGGTGGTTTCGATTATGATAATATTGCCAAAGCCATAAATGAAAAAACCAAATTAGTTACCATTCAACGTTCCAAGGGTTATCAGACCAGACCAACTTTGTCTGTAGCCCGCATTGGAGAGCTGATTTCTTTTATCAAAAATATTAAACCTGATGTCATTTGTATGGTAGACAACTGTTATGGTGAATTTGTAGAAACCATGGAACCCAGTGATGTTGGTGCGGATATGGTTGTAGGTTCTTTAATTAAGAATCCCGGTGGCGGTCTTGCCCCTATCGGAGGTTATATTGCAGGAAAAAAAGAATGTGTAGAAAATGCCGCTTTCCGTTTATCCAGTCCGGGACTTGGAAAAGAAGTGGGTGCCTCCCTTGGAATTTTAAGTTCCTTTTATCAGGGATTATTTTTATCACCAACAGTCACTGCAGGAGCTTTAAAAGGTGCCATTTTTGCAGCTAATCTCTTTGAAAGAGCAGGCTTTGGTGTGGTTCCAAACAGCGTAGAAAGCAGACACGATATTATTCAGGCAGTAACCTTTGGAACTGAGAAAGGTGTAGTGGCATTCTGCGAAGGAATCCAAAAAGCTGCGCCCATTGACAGCTTTGTAACTCCCGAACCTTGGGATATGCCAGGATATGACAGTAAGGTAATTATGGCGGCAGGAGCCTTTGTTTCCGGTTCTTCCATTGAACTAAGTGCGGACGGTCCAATTAAGCCACCTTATGCTGTTTATTTCCAGGGTGGGCTTACCTGGCAACATGCAAAATTTGGTATTTTAACAGCATATCAATCCGTAAAAAATGCAGGTTTAATCCCATAATCTGTCGAATCCTGCGAAAAAAAATCCTCCTTCTTTATATACAGAAGATGTGATTTATGTTAAGATTATCTGGATTAAAATACACAAGAAAGGAATGAAGTACCAGTGAAACACAAGAATAATTGGACCTGTCTTTTATTAATTTTGGCAGGCATTGTTTTGGGTGGATTTATCGGTAATATGCTTCCTAACAGTTTTTTAAGCTTTGGACAAACCTTTGGTTTAACCACTCCGGTAGTTCTGGACTTAGGTATTTTATGCATTACCTTTGCACTTACCATAAAAATTACCATTGCCAGCATTATTGGAATTATTTTAGGAATTATTATCTATCGTTTATTATAAATATTTCATTGTTATAATAAACACTATGCGTTAGGATTGTTTTCTTGCCGTGAGAGAAGAGAAAGCAGGAAAATGAACAATACTTCAAAAATAACGGAAGAATTGCTTCCCTATGAAAAATTTGAAAAATACGGTGCGGCTTCCCTTACCAATGCTGAACTGCTAGCCATCATTATTCGGACAGGAACCAAAGACCATGACTCTGTGGAACTTGGAAGACAGATTTTAACATTGGGAAATGATTGCGGACAGGTTAACGGCCTATTGGCATTGCAGCAGCTTTCATTAAATCAATTAATGAAAATAAAAGGAATCGGGAAAGTGAAAGCAATCCGTTTAAAATGTGTTACGGAATTTTCAAAGCGGATTGCCATGGAATCATACAAAACAGGAATCCGTATTGATATGCCCTCCACCATTGCCAATTACTACATGGAACAGTTACGGCATTTGGAGGTGGAGCAGGTCATTTTAGTAATGACTGACAGTAAGAATCAATTTTTAAGAGATTGTATTCTATCCAGCGGTACCGTAAATATGTCCCTGATATCACCAAGAGAAATTTTTATAACTGCCTTAAAAATGCAGGCAGTTCATATCTTATTGGTGCATAATCATCCCAGCGGGGATCCAACTCCCAGCAAAGATGACATTGAAATAACAAAACGAATTCATGAAGCATCTCAAATAATGAACATAACTCTGGTAGATCATATTATTATCGGAGATAATACTTACATGAGTTTAAAAGAATTAAGATACTTTTAAAAAAGAGAAAGGAGCTGAACAATGGCAAATAACGTATTTGGTATTGATCTTGGCACAAGCAACATTAAAATTTATAATCGAGCAGATGATTCTGTAATGGTACAAAAAAACATGATTGCCATTGAGAATAAAAAAACATTTTTCGCATATGGGGATTCTGCCTTTGATATGTATGAAAAAGCCCCAGGCAATATTGTTGCCTCTTATCCTGTCTGTAACGGTGTTATTGCAGACATTAAAAATATGGAAACTCTGTTAAAATACTTTATTAACGACCTTTCCGGAGGAAATATCAAACCTTCTGATTATTATGTAGCTGTTCCTACCGATGTAACAGAAGTAGAAAAAAGAGCTTTCTATGATTTAATTAAAGATGCTAATGTAAAGGCAAAAAAAATCATGGTAGTGGAAAAAGCTGTTGCTGATGGTTTAGGACTTGATATTGACGTAAAAAATTCCCAAGGTGTTTTAATCGTTAACGTAGGATATGACACTACTGAAGTGTCTATTCTTTCTTTAGGCGGTATCGTATTAAGCCGTTTAATCAAAGTAGGTGGTTTAAAATTTGATGAAGCCATCCGAAATGCCGTTCGAAATGAATATAGTCTTTTAATCGGCGGAAAAACTGCTGAAAAAGTTAAAATAAACTTGCGTGAATTAGAAAAAGCCGGAAAACCGGCAGTAGTATATGGTCGTGATATTGTCAGCGGACTTCCTGTAGAAAGAGAAATCCCTACTGATTTAGTAAACAAAGCATTAATTGAGACCTTTAACACTATTATCGACAGTGTAAAAGTAATTTTGGAACGTACTCCACCGGAATTAGGTGCTGATATCTACAGACATGGTATCTATCTTACAGGTGGCGCTTCCCAAGTTAACCATCTTGCTCAGTTAATGCAGAAGGGAACCGGGCTAAAAGTGAATGTTTGTGAAAATCCTATCGAAAGTGTAGCCAGAGGTTTATCCAAAGTAATCAAGGATGATAACTATAAATCTGTAGCGTATTCCATTGAAGGGATGGGAAGATGAGTCCTGTATTAAAAAGACCAAAGGAGAAATTTACGCTGCCAAGTAAATATCTCCTTTTTCTATTAACCTGTGTTTGCATTGCAGTTATGGTTCTTTCCTTTAAAACTCCTGCAATCAATACACCTTTAAATTCTGTGGCAGGTACATTTTTAGTACCATTTCAAAATGGTATTGCTCAAGTTGGCGGCTGGATGTCCGATAAATCGGAACAGCTTATGGAAATCAGAGATGTATTAGACGAAAATCAGCGTTTAAAAGAAGAAATTGACCGTCTAACCATCGAAAACACAAAATTCCAACAGGAACGATATGAATTAAACCAGCTTCGCCAATTATTAAAATTAGACCAGCAATATTCCGAATACGAAAAAATCGGTGCCAGAATTATCAGCCGTGATTCCAGTAACTGGTTTACCTCCTTTACCATCAACAAGGGTAGTAAGGATGGTATACAAATTAACTGTAACGTTATGGCAGGTAGCGGATTGGTAGGACGTGTTACGGATGTAGGTCCTAATTATGCCAAAGTTACCAGTATCATTGAAGACAACAATAATACCAGTGGTTTATTATTATCCTCCGGGGATCATTTAATTGTTACCGGAGATTTAACTACCATGTCTCAGGGTATGATTGCTTTCAGCAAACTGGTAGATGATGACAATAAAGCTGCTGTAGGCGATAAAATAGTAACCTCCAATATCAGCGAACACTATTTGCCCGGCATTTTGATTGGCTATATCAGCAGTATTGAAACAGACTCTAATAATCTGACAAAATCCGGAACTTTAACAACTGCCGTAGATTTTGAACACTTAGAGGAGGTTCTTGTCATTATGGAATTAAAACAAACCGTAGAATAGGCTCAAAAGGAGTATTTTTATGCTGAATATATTTGTCAGTGCCTTATTTGTAATTATCTGCTTCCTTTTACAATCTACTGTTTTCAACAGTCTCAGTTTTGGTGGAATTATTCCAAACTTAATGATTGTTGTGACCGCCTCTTATGGTTTTATGAGGGGGCGTAAAAGCGGTTTACTTGTAGGTTTTTTTTCCGGACTTCTGATGGATATCTTTTTTGGTGACATTTTAGGTTTTTATGCACTGATTTATATGTACATAGGTTATCTCAACGGTATTTTCAGAAAAATGTTTTATCCGGAAGATATCAAACTTCCCATTGCTTTAATTGTTGGCAGTGACTTTTTATGTAATTTTGTTATTTATGTACTAACCTTTTTTTTAAGGGGAAGATTTCAATTTTCCTACTATTTCCTAAACATTATTATTCCGGAAATGGTTTATACCATTATCATTACCTGCGTACTTTATCCGCTTCTTTTATTAGTAGAAAGCCGTTTAGAGTGGAGAGAAAAAGAAGGAGCTTCCAAAATTGTATAACAGTACCAAAAAACCTTCCACTAACGTAGAATTAAGTAAATTGCTGATTCTGGCATTAATAATTCTATTTTTAGGAAGTATTTTAATTTATCGAATATTTAATCTTCAAATTGTCAATGGAGCAGAAGCTTTAGAAGATTTTACCTTAAAAATTCAAAAAGAACGTTCTATTTCCAGTACCCGTGGAAACATTTATGACCGCAACGGAAAAGTACTTGCACACAATAAACTTGCGTACAATGTTACCATCGAAGACGTTTATGAATCCGGAAGCGGAAAAAACGAGGCCATAAACGAAACTCTTTTGAAAATGATTCGGATTATTGAAAAGAGTGGCGATGAAATCGACAGTAATTTTTCCATTGTGATCGATGATAACGGAAACTACGCTTATACCGTCAGTGATACCAGACTACGACGTTTCCGCGCAGATATCTATGGTTATGCCGATCCCGGAGATATGAAGTATGAGGAAGAAACTGCTACAGCTGAAGAAATGATGCAATATTTAGCAGGCTATTCCCGTTACGGTGTAGGAAAATCCGGCGACCCTCTAAATCCAAGAGACAGCTTTGTTTTGGGTGATGGCTATACCAAAAAAGAAATTTTACAGATTGTTACCATCCGCTATGCTATGAGTGCCAACAGCTTCCAAAAATTTATTCCTACCAATGTGGCAACTGATGTAAACGAACAAACTGTTGCCAACATTTTGGAGAATATTCATGATTTGCCCGGAGCCGCTATTCAAGAGGATACCATCCGTGTCTATGAAGACAGCGTTTACTTTTCTCATATTCTGGGTTATACAGGAAAAATAGATAAAGAAGATCTGCAAACCCTTAACAGCAGCACTTCTCAAACTTCGGGATATAAAGATGTATATACTTTAAATGATATTGTAGGTAAGACAGGCATTGAGGAATCCATGGAAAGTTATCTCCGCGGAGTCAACGGGAAAGAAACCATCTATGTAGACAATATGGGAAAAGTTATTGAAACCACTGACCGCATAGAACCTCTTGCCGGTAACGATTTATATTTAACTATTGACCATGATTTGCAGGTAGCTACCTATGATATTTTAGAGCAGAAGCTTGCCGGAATTTTAGTTGCAAAAATTATTAACAGCAAAAGCTATGTTGTGCCGGAAAATCCTTCTGCCAGTTCTCTCTATATACCTGTAGATGATGTATATTTTGCACTGATTAACAACAATGTTATTGATATCAGTCAATTTGATGATGTGGATGCACTTACCAATGAGAGTAAAATTTATTCCGCTTTCCTGGAAAAACAGGAAAAAACATTTCAATACTTAAATAAACAGCTATACGAAGATTTTACTGCATATAAAAAGCTTCCTGCCGAATATCAGATATACCAAAGTTACATTGTATCTATGTTAAAAGATTATGATGTTCTTATGTCAGGTGAAATCGATAAAAATGATGAAACTTATATTGCCTGGACAACAGAAGAAGTCATCAGTCTTGGTGAATTTTTAAAATACTGTATTTCAAAAAACTGGGTTAACGTTTCCAAAATTAATTTGGAAAACAAATATGCAGATGCAGATGAAATCTATGATAGTCTTACAGAATATATATTTGAAAAGTTGCAGAATAATACCACTTTTGCAAAAAAAATGTACAAGTACATGATTAAAAAGAATGATATTACTGCAAAACAGATTTGTTCTGTATTGTTAGAGCAAGATATAGTAAGTATTACTGAAGAAGAAAAGAATAAGTTTTTAAACGGTCAGGTTTCCGCTTATGAATTTATTATTTTCTTAATTGAAAATCTCTACATCACCCCGGCGCAGTTAGCTCTTGACCCTTGCTCAGCTTCTGTCGTTATTACCAATTTGACCGGTGAAGTTTTGGCCCTGGTAAGTTATCCCAGCTATGATAATAACCGCCTTGCCAACAGTATTGATTCCAAATATTATTCCTGGTTACAGACCGATTTAACCAGACCTATGTGGAACAGTGCTACCCAACAAAAAACAGTTCCCGGTTCTACCTTTAAAATGATTTCAGCTGCAGCGGCTTTAGAGGAACACATTGTTACTACAAGTTCCCATATTTTATGTCGCGGTATTTTTGACAGATTTACTACCAACCAGTATAAATGTTGGGTTTATCCATCTGCCCATGGAAATCTCAATGTTGTTGGTGGTATTGCCAATTCCTATAACTGTTTCTTTTACGAAGTGGGATACCAGTTGGGTATCGAAGATTCTACTTACAACAGTGATATCGGAATTGAAAAATTATATAAATACGCAGATATGTTTGGTCTCAGTGAAAAAACCGGAATTGAAATTGAAGAAGCTACTCCGGAAGTATCACGTGATTACTCCGTAATGTCTGCCATCGGACAAGGTACCAACAACTATACTACCGTTGGCCTTGCCAGATATGTTACAACCATTGCTACCAACGGAACCTGTTATAATTTAAGCTTGCTTGATAAAGTAACTGATGCTAATGGAAATTTACTGAAGGATTTCTCTCCGGAAATCAGAAATCAGGTAGAACTTAAGCCTTCCACCTGGAAATCTATTCATGAAGGAATGCGTCAGGTAGTTATTAAAAAGAGTGATTATTTAGCATTAAGTAATTATGGTATCCATGTAGCAGGGAAAACCGGAACTGCGGAAGAAACAAGAAAACGTGCCAACCATGCTCTATTTGTAAGTTATGCTCCTTACGAAAATCCGGAGGTTACCATTACAACCCGTATTGCCAATGGTTATACTTCCAACTACGCGGCTAACCTTACAAGAGATATTTATTTATATTATTTTAATATCAAAGATGAAGATACCATTCTTTCCGGCACCGCAACAAGACCTGATGTTTCCTCTGCCGGAGGAGATTAAAAAGGAGAGTACGACTCAAATGAAAGATAACATTATCATAAAAAAGTTTCCCAACGGAATTACCTTACACCTAAATCCGGAACTTCCTTTTGAGAAACTACTGGAAGAAGTAGCTTTAAAATTCAGTGCAAGCCGTCAATTTTTCCGTGATGCCAAGGTGGCTCTGGCTATCGAAGGTGTGGAATTAGATGATGGGCAGGAACGACAGATTGTTACTGCAATCCGCAATAATTCTGATGTTGAAATCATCTGTATTATAGGTAAAAACGAAGAAACAAACCGTAATTTTGTAAAAGCTATCCAAAAAGTTGATATGCAACATACGGATAACTTCGGACATTTTTACCGCGGGACTCTGAAAAATAACCAAAAAATAGAAATCGAATCCAGCCTTGTGATTCTTGGTGATGTTTATCCCGGATGTGTTGTTTCTGCCTCCAAAGATATTATTATTCTGGGAGGTCTCTATGGAGAGGCCTATGCCGGTGTAGGCAGTACCGAAGAAAATCATTATATTGTAGCGTTAGAAATGTCTCCCGAAAAAATGAGAATCGGAGACTTTCGATATAAAGCAAAAGATAAACCCCGTTGGGGAATTAAACCCAAGGTACAACCGAAAATTGCATATGTAAAAGAAAACCATATCATTATGGAACCCATTACAAAAGAATTGCTGGAACATCTGCCATTCTAAAGGCTGATTGCTGTGTTTATTCAAGACCGGTATTTCCAGAGGACAATATTTCATTTATATGTGAAAGGACTGTAAAATATGTGTGAAGTTATTGTCATTACAAGCGGAAAAGGCGGAGTAGGAAAAACAACTACCACCGCAAACTTAGGAAGTGGTCTGGCTGCTTTAGGAAAAAAGGTAGTTATGATTGACACCGATATCGGATTACGAAATCTGGATGTTGTTATGGGATTAGAAAACCGGATTGTTTATAATCTGGTAGATGTAGTAGAAGGGAGTTGCCGTGTAAAGCAGGCCCTGATTCGGGACAAGCGTTATCCCGGTCTTTATTTGCTTCCTTCTGCTCAAACAAGAGATAAAACGGCAGTAAATGAACATCAAATGTTAAAACTGATAGAGCATTTACGTCCACAGTTTGATTATATTTTGTTGGATTGTCCTGCCGGAATTGAACAGGGTTTTAAAAATGCAGTAGCCGGAGCTGACAGTGCCATCATTGTTACTACGCCGGAAGTGTCCGCAATCCGTGATGCTGACCGCATTATTGGATTGTTGGAATCTCATGAAATGAAAAAAATTGATTTATTATTAAATCGTATGCGTCTGGATTTAGTGAAAAGAGGAGATATGATGTCTCCTACAGACGTGGTAGATATTTTGGGAATCCCTCTTATTGGTGTTATTCCTGATGATGAACATGTTGTAATATCTACCAACCAGGGGGAACCTTTAATTGAAACTGCCTCTTTAGCAGGCAGAGCCTATCGCAATATTTCTTTACGGATTACCGGCGAAAAAATACCTATTGAATTATTCAAAAGCGTGTCCTTTTGGACAAAGGTAACCGATATTTTTCACAAAAACTAAACTCAAAAAATTGTGAAAAAAAGAAATAACTCAGAAAGGTTTTTTATTATGAAAAAATTTAATATATTTAAAAAGAAAAAATCCAGCAGCATTGCTAAAGACCGTTTAAAAATATTATTGATTTCCGACAGAATTAATTGTTCTCCACAAACATTAAATCTCATAAAACAGGATTTGATTAAATCCATTTCAAAATACATGAGCATTGATGAAGAACAAATGGAAATTGTATTAAAAAAGAATGACAAAAGAGGAAATAACAGAAAACCATCTTTATATGCAAATATTCCAATTTTGGATATTCTTGAATAAACAAAGAAGGAAACTATGTTAAGACAATATAAATTAAAAGATTATGATTTCAAATTAATATTATTAGTTGTAACGCTTTCCATTATAGGAATTTTGGCTGTGGGAAGTGCCAAAAGTGAACTGATGACACGTCAGATATTCGGTGTTTGTGCCGGCTTTGCAATTATGATAATTGCATCCTTTATTGATTACAGTTTTATACTGTATTTTTATGTTTATCTATATATTATAAATATTATTTTGCTGTTATCCGTTACTTTTTTTGGTAGAAATATCGGTGGTGCCCAGCGTTGGGTAAATATCATGGGCATCCAGTTTCAACCTTCTGAAACTGCGAAAATTTTATTGATTTTATTCTTTGCACAGTTTATTATGAAATATAGGGAAAATTTAAACACCTTAAAATTTTTGATTATCAGTGTTGTATTATTGGGAATCCCGCTTTTATTGGTTTATACCCAGCCGGATTTATCTACCAGTATTATGATTGTTGTAATTTTCTGTGTTATGCTGTTTATCGGAGGATTAAGCTATAAAATAGTAGTTGGAGTTCTTGCTATTATCGTTCCTATTATTTCTTTATTCTTTTTCCTGATTTTACAGCCGGATCAGCAAATTATTAAAGATTATCAGGCTAATAGAATCTTAGCTTGGCTTCAACCGGAAAAATATGCGGATACCATTGCCTATCAAACCATCAATTCCATGACAGCCATCGGTTCAGGACAATTATGGGGGAAAGGCTTAAACAACAATGTAATTGCTTCCGTAAAAAACGGGAATTTTATTTCTGAACCACAAACAGACTTTATTTATGCAGTCATAGGAGAGGAATTAGGATTTGCTGGAGCCTGCGGTGTTATTATTCTGGTTCTGTTTATTGTTTTTGAATGTATTAATATTGCCAGAATTTCCAAGGATTTAGCCGGTTCCATTATAGCCTGCGGTATGGCTGCATTAATTGGTTTTCAAAGTTTTTTAAATATGTCGGTAGCAACAGGACTTTTACCCAACACAGGGATTCCTTTTCCTTTTGTAAGCTATGGCTTAACTTCATTAGTAAGTTTATATGCCGGCATAGGTGTTTTATTAAATGTAAGGTTACAAGCAAAAAAATATTAGTGTATCATTTTTTTCGGAGGGGACAGAATGAATATCGGACTTATTGCGCACGATGCTAAAAAAAAGTTAATGCAGAACTTCTGCATTGCGTACAGAGGAATTTTATCAAAAAATGAATTGTATGCCACCGGAACTACGGGAAGACTCATTGAAGAAGTTACTAATTTAACAGTGCATAAATATCTTGCCGGTCATTTGGGGGGAGACCAGCAGTTAGGAGCACAGATTGAACACAACCAGATTGATCTTGTAATTTTCTTACGCGATCCTTTAACCAGTAAATCTCATGAACCGGATGTACATAACATTGTAAAAATTTGTGACTCAAATAATATTCCTTTTGCAACTAATTTGGCAACTGCTGAACTTCTGATAAAATCTTTAGACAGAGGAGACCTGGAGTGGCGTGAAGTATACAAATAAATTATTTCTATGCTTAGGATTATGTTTAACTGTATTTTTAAGCGGATGCAATACAGCTAATCTTTTTGTTCCTTATAAATTGGATAGTGATGTTTCCGCTTTTTCTATCACCAATCATCATACAGATGTTAAGATCGATTCCTTTGCCTCCTCTTTGTGTGTAGGAAATGCGAATATATCAGTTAATACTTCTGTAAATATGACCGATGCAACCGCTGCAGCATTATTTGATGTAAATAATGCTAATATTATTTACGGTAAAAATATCCATGAACGTTTAGCTCCTGCCAGTATTACCAAAATTCTTACCGCTTTAGTAGCTTTGGAAGAGGGAAATTTGGAGGATATTATAACCGTAACAAAGGATGCGAAAATCACGGAATCAGGTGCAACATTATGTGGTCTGAAAGAAGGTGATACCTTAACCTTAAACCAGGCATTACATGCTTTATTAATTCATTCAGCCAATGATGCAGCTAATGCCATTGCCATTCATTTAGGTGGAAGTTTAGAAGGCTTTTCAGCTATGATGAATGCAAAAGCTACAGAACTTGGTGCAACTAACAGTCACTTTGTAAATCCTCACGGATTAACTGCAGATGATCATTATACTACGGTTTATGATTTATATTTAATTTTCAACAAAGTAATTCAATATGAATTGTTCCGTGAGATTATTCATATGGATAACTATAGTACTGTTTATCAGGATAAAAACGGCAACGAAAAGGAAATGAAATTCAAAACCACCAATTTATTTTTACGCGGAAGTTATGAAAGCCCTAATAAAGTTACCGTAATTGGTGGAAAAACCGGTACTACCAATGCTGCCGGGAACTGTCTTATTATTTTAAGCAAGGATGCTGCCGGAAATCCTTATATTTCCGTAATTTTACGTTCCAAGGAAAGACAGCTTATGTATGACCAGATGATAGATTTATTGGAAGAAATCTACAATTAGAGGTTGTTTTTTTCATACATATCAACTATAATATTTATAGGTTACGAATGTGCCTTAGCGATTGCCATCGCAACTAATTTTTTACTGTAGGAGGGATTACCAATGGTTCAATTAATTGTAGGTAAAAAGGGGAAAGGCAAAACAAAATATTTATTAGACAAAGTTAATAGCGAAGTAAAAACTGTTTCAGGAAATATTGTTTACTTAGACAAAAGTACAAAACATATGTTTGAACTTAATAACAAAGTTCGTTTAATCGATGTTTCTGATTATGCATTTGAAAACAGTGCAGAATTTGTTGGATTTGTATGTGGAATTATTTCTCAGGACCACGATTTACAGCAGATGTATTTTGACAGTTTCCTTAAAATTTCTAAATTAGAAGACGCATCTATTACAGATGTAGTAAACAGATTAGAAACTCTTGGCGAAAAGTTTGGAGTAAACTTCATTTTAAGTGTATCCTGTGATGAAAGTGAATTAGACGAAAACTTGAAATCAAAAGTTATTGTTTCTTTATAAGCAAAATAAGATTTCGGATATTGAATACATAAGGGGGCTGTGTAAACAGCCCCTTTTTTAAAGATTATATATATTTGGAGGAGTCATTTTGGCAGATACAAATTCCGGTAAAATCAGACAATATAAAAAACCTTTAAATATCAACCTTGGAATGATTTTTTTCGGCGTTATTTTTATTTACATTATCGTTTGTGTTTTTATGTACTTAACAAGCAAACACGTTGCCGGTTACCAAGTAAAAAAGGGCTCTCTTTTTGTTAATAACGTATACACAGGACTTGCCCTGAGAGAAGAAACCATTATTAACAGTAATTACTCCGGTTATCTTAATTATTATGTAAGGGAAGGCAGCAGAATCGGAGCTTACAAAATGGTATGTACCGTAGATGAAGGTGGTCGTCTGAAAGATATTATGAGCGAACAAAGTATGGGGGAAAATGCACTTTCCGAAGAATCATTGGACAATCTAAGAGATGACATCATGGATTTTTCCAATAACTTTGACCCTCGTAACTTTTCATCCACCTATGATTTTAAGTACGCTATTGAAGGAAATGTATTAAAGCTTGCCAATACAAACATTCTGGAAAATTTAGAAAAACTAAACCGTTCCGGTGACAGCGGTTTAATTAATATTTGTAATGCCCCTACCTCCGGAATTGTAATTTATTCCTATGATAATTATGAAGATTTTAATCCCATTAATATCAGTTCGGAAATTCTAACAAAACAAGGATATGAAAAGACCCAGATGCTTGCAAATGAATTAGTAAGTGCCGGAGAACCGATTTATAAACTTGTTACCGATGAATCCTGGTCTGTCATTATTGAAACAGATGCGGAACGTGCAGAATATCTGTTAGAAGAAGAATATGTACAGGTAAAATTTCTCAAGAATCAAACTTTATCCTGGGCAGAAGTAGGCTTAATTACCAACAGTGACGGAAAGCATTTTATCGAATTAATTTTTAATAATTCCATGATTACGTTCTGTGCAGACCGTTTTGTGGATATAGAACTTCAAATTGAAGAAGAAGAAGGCTTAAAGGTTCCTAATTCCGCTATCGTCCAAAAAGAATTCTTTATTATTCCTGAGATTTTTGTTACTAAAGGCGGAAATAATGGGGAATCCGGTGTTTTAAAACAAATTTATGATGAAGATGGGAATATTATCAATAAATTTATCCCTGTAACTATCTATAATAAGGAAAATGCAAAATATTATATTGACAGTCCTGATTTAGAATTAGGAAATACCTTACAACTGACAGACTCCAACACAACTATGACAATTACGGAAAAAGGAAGTCTTGTGGGTGTCTATAATAAAAACAAAGGTTATGCTGATTTTAAACAAATTCAAATTTTATATCAAAATGAAGAATATTCCATTATTAAACCCAATACCGAATATGGGTTAATCGAATATGATTATATTGTTTTAGAAGCAGAAACCGTAAATGATGATGAATTTTTAAATTAGCCAATAATACTTTCATATAAGAGAAAAGGAATTTAGTATTTATGATTCAACATAATATTCAAAATGTTCAACAAAAAATAAATGCAGTTTGTAATAAAATTTCTAAAGATTTTAAAGATATTCACTTGATTGCTGTAAGCAAAACAAAACCTGTTTCCATGCTGCAGGAAGCCTATGATGTTGGAATCCGGGATTTTGGAGAAAACAAGGTACAGGAAATTTTGGAGAAATATGACAAACTCCCTTCTGATATTCGTTGGCATATGATCGGACACCTGCAACGTAATAAAGTAAAATATATTATTGATAAGGTTTCCTTAATTCACAGCGTTGATTCTTTACGTTTAGCAGAAGAAATCAGTAAAGAGGCCGTAAAACACAATATCACCATGCCAATTCTGATTGAAATAAATATGGCTGAAGAAGAATCAAAATTTGGAATTTCTTATTCTGAATGTGAAGAAATGCTTCGTATTATCAGTCAGCTTCCAAATATCCAAATTAAAGGACTTATGACAGTTGCTCCCTTTGTAGATAATCCGGAAGACAATCGCCAATATTTTAAATCCATGAAACAATTATCTGTTGACATAATGACGAAAAACATTGATAATATTTGTATGGATGTTTTGTCCATGGGCATGACTGGTGATTATGAAGTTGCCATAGAGGAAGGATCCAATATGGTTCGTGTGGGTACCGGAATTTTTGGGGAACGTAATTACCAATAAATACAGAATAGGAGTTTATTAGAATGAGTGTAATGGATAGGTTTTTAAACATCATGAAATTAAATGATGGAGAAGATGACGATGCCTACTATGATGACGATGATTATTTAGACGAAGAAGATTCAAAAGATGATAAAGTATTACCAATGAAACCTGAAATTGCCGAAGAACCTAAAAAAACGGCTTCCAGAATCGTTCCTGTGAGACAACAACCAAGAAAATTAAATACTTCCGGCATGGAAGTATGTGTTATTAAACCAACTTCTGTAGAAGATGCACGAGAAATTACAGAAACCTTATTGGCTAACAGAACTGTTGTATTAAATTTAGAAGGAATTGATGTAGATGTAGCGCAGCGAATTATTGACTTTACTTCCGGTTCCTGCTATGCGATTCAGGGTAATTTACAAAAAATATCTCACTATATTTTTATAATTACACCTTCATCCGTTGATATTTCCGGAGATTTTCAGGAAATCTTAAGCGGTTCTTTTGATGTACCATCAATACATAATTAATTATGGGGCTGTTAGCCCCTAATTTTGTTTTAGGAGAAATCATATGAGTCAAATATTAGAAGTATTATATAATAGAAAGCCTTGTTATAATATTATCATTGAAAACAGTTTTGAAAAATTCAATGTAGAAATCAACAAATTAGATATTGCAGATAAGAAACTTTGTATTATTACAGATTCTATTGTTGGTCCTATTTATTTAGAAGAGGTTTTAACTCTTTTACAACCTCTTTGTAAAAAAGTTGTTTCTTTTTCTTTCCAAGCAGGAGAAGAAAGGAAAAATTTAGCTACAGTAAATGATATTTATCGGTTTTTAATCGAACAAAATTTTGACCGAAAAGATATGTTAATTGCTTTAGGAGGCGGTGTTGTTGGTGATATGACCGGCTTTGTAGCTGCCACATACTTACGTGGTATTGATTTTGTTCAGGTTCCAACATCTCTTTTAGCCCAGGTTGACAGTAGTATAGGTGGTAAAACAGGGGTTGATTTTGAGCAATATAAAAATATGGTTGGTGCCTTTAAAATGCCAAAATTAGTTTATATTAATACCCATACCTTAACCACCTTGGACGAACGCCAATTTTTCAATGGTTTTGCAGAAGCTATGAAACACGGTCTTATAAAAGATGCTATGTATTATGAATGGATGATTTCCAATATGTATGAAATCTGCGAGCGTGAATTAGAGGTATTGGAGGAATTAATTTACAGAAGCTGCCAAATCAAAAAAGCAGTAGTTGAAAAGGATCCAACAGAACAGGGAGACCGTGCTTTATTAAACTTTGGCCATACTATCGGTCATGCCATCGAAAAATACAAAAACTTTACCTTACAGCATGGTGAATGTGTTGCTTTAGGATGTGTTGCAGCTGCTTATATATCTTGGAAAAAACAATTATTATCCATGGACGAATATTATGAAGTAAGAGATATGTTTGTTCCCTTTAATCTTCCCATTAGTATCGAAGATGTAGATGTAGATGAAATTATTAAAATCACAAAATCTGACAAAAAAATGGAACAGGGATTATTGAAATTTATATTATTGAAAAAAATCGGCAAAGCCATTATAGACCGTACGGTAACAGAAGATGAGTTAAAAGCCGGAATAGAGGAGATTGTTTATCGCGATGAAATGGAGTAAAAAAAAGAAAATATTTATAATCATTGATTTTATCATGATTATTATTCTAATTGGAATTGACCAATTTACAAAACATTTAGCAGTATTAAATTTAAAAGATAAACCGGCTTATTCCATTATTGACGGTGTTTTTGAATTAAACTATTTGGAAAATCGTGGTGCAGCTTTTGGTATGTTACAAAATCAAAAAGGATTTTTCATTTTAATATCCTGTATTGTCCTCATAGCCATCTGTTATATTCTTTTTAAAATGCCGGAAGAGAAGAAATATAATATTTTACACGTATTATTGGTTCTTATTGCATCCGGTGCCATCGGAAATATGATAGACCGTATCCGGTTGGAATACGTTGTGGACTTCTTTTATTTTGTATTAATCAATTTCCCTATTTTTAATATGGCAGATATCTATGTATCTGTAGCTTGTGTACTGTTAGCATTTGTAATGTTATTTGTATATAAAGAAGAAGATTTGGATTTCTTAAATATCCGTCAGAAAAAAATCAGAGAAATAAAATAGAAAGCAATTGATTATGGATATCTTTAAATTTCAAATAAATGAAGAATGGGAAGGATTACGTATTGATAAATATTTAAGTTCTAATTTAGACTTTCTTTCCCGTTCCTATATTCAAAAAATGATTCAGGAACAAAATGTTTCCGTAAATAAAAAGATTGTAAAAGCCAATTATTGTTTACGTCTTGATGACGAAATTGAATTTCAATTACCTCCCAGTGTAGAACCGGATATTTTAGCCGAAGATATTCCTTTAGATGTTCTATATGAGGATCAGGATGTTATTGTAGTAAATAAACCTAAAAATATGGTTGTCCATCCTGCCGCAGGACATTATAGCGGTACTTTGGTAAATGCCCTTATGGCTCATTGTAAGGACAGCTTATCCGGCATAAATGGTATAATGCGTCCGGGAATTGTCCATCGTATTGACAAAGATACCACAGGCTCTTTAATAGTCTGCAAAAATGATATTTCCCATGAACATATTGCCGCACAATTGAAAGAACATTCTATTGAACGAAGATACAGAGCTATCTGCATGGGTGTCCTGAGAGAAGACCAATATACCATTAATGCGCCTATTGGAAGACATCCTGTAGAACGCAAAAAAATGGCTATTAATGAAAATAATGGGAAAGAAGCCATTACCCATGTACAAGTATTAAAACGCTTAAAAAATGCTACTTACGTGGAATGCAAACTGGAAACAGGAAGAACTCACCAGATTCGTGTTCATTTATCCTCTCTGGGCCATCCTTTGTTAGGAGATGAATTATATGGAGATACCAAAAATAAACATAAGTTACAAGGACAAACTCTCCACGCCTATATTTTAGGTTTTATTCATCCTACCACAAAAGAATATATTGAAACAAAAGCACCAATACCGGAATATTTCGAAAAATTATTAAAAACACTCGAAAATTGATTGAATTTCGAGTGTTTTTTGTGTAAAATGTTAACATAAATCCAAAAATAAATCTTAACAAGGAAGGGGCTTTTTATGAATACAATCATAACAATCGGAAGACAATTCGGTTCTGCAGGTAAAGAAATTGGAGAAAAAGTAGCTGCATATTATGGCATTAAATGCTATGACAAAGAATTATTAAGCCTTGCTGCCAAAGAAAGTGGCTTTTGCCAGGAAATGATTGAAACACATGATGAAAGACCGACCAATTCATTTTTATATAATTTGGTAATGGATACATATTCCTTTGGTTATAATTCATCTTCCTTTATTGATATGCCTATTAGCCACAAAGTATTTTTAGCACAGTTTGATACCATTAAAAGCTTAGCCGACGAAGGTCCTTGTGTAATTGTAGGACGTTGTGCTGATTATGCATTAAGTGAATATAAAAATTGCTTAAATTTATTTATTTATGGTAACGAAGATACAAAAGTAAAACGTATCATGGAAAAATATAATTTAAACGAAACTAAAGCTTTGGATATGATAATCAAAAAAGATAAACAAAGACAAAGTTACTATAATTATTATTCCTCAAAAAAATGGGGTCGCGCAGACAGTTATGATTTATGTGTTAACAGTTCCAAATTCGGTGTTGACGGAACTGTGCAATTAATTATCCAAACGGTTGAAAACTTTGAAAAAAATAACTAAAAATATATAAGACATTTGAATAGCAATTCGAGTGTCTTATATTTAAGAAATTCAACTATTCGCAAAAGACATCTTTAACGAAAAGTTATTGTGTATAAATATTTATTATGGTATATTATTACTAATATGATATATTTACAAATATACTACAACATGAAAGGTTTTTATATTATGAAATTACAACAGGTTCTAAGTCATGTACGTAAAGCCATTGACGATTACAATATGATTCAGGAAGGTGATAAAATCGCTGTAGGCATTTCCGGCGGTAAAGACAGCTTATGTTTATTATATGCTTTACACGGTTTAAAACGCTTTTATCCCAAAAAATTTGATATTATAGCCATTACCGTGGATTTAGGCTTTGGTAACTTAAACTTAGATAGAATTGTTGAATTATGTAAACAATTGGATGTGGAATATAAAGTTATTAAAACAGACATCGGTAAAATTATTTTTGAGGACCGTAAAGAAACAAATCCCTGTTCTTTATGTGCAAAAATGCGAAAAGGTGCTCTCAATGATGCAATTAAAGCATGCGGCTGTAATAAAGTTGCCTATGCACATCATAAAGATGATGTTGTAGAAACCATGTTATTATCCTTAATTTTTGAAGGCAGATTTCACACCTTTGCTCCTGTAACTTATTTAGACCGCATGGATGTAACCGTTATCAGACCTATGTTATATATGAATGAAGCCGATGTAATTGGTTTCATTAACAAATATGAAGTACCTGTAGTTAAAAGTCCTTGTCCTGCAGATGGTCATACCAAACGTGAATACGCCGGTGATTTATTAAAACAATTAAATCAGGAGCATCCCGGTGTTAAAGAACGAATGTTTACAGCCATTTGCCGTTCTAATATTAATGGTTGGGGAATTGACATAAATTAATTTTTATTTCAAGAGGTTACTATGGAACACAACAACTATCATGACGAATTAAATAAACAGAATATCAAAAAACTTCGTGAAATCCTGACCACTCTTCCACCCTTTTGTCGTCAATTTTTCCGTGGTGTAGATAATATCTATGGTAGTCGAACTAAGATTGCCTATGCTTATGATTTGAGAATTTTCTTTGATTACCTTCACCAAAATCATCCCTACGGGAAAACAATGGATATTTTAGATTATCCTTTAGAAATTCTGGATAAGGTAAAACGTGAAGATATTGAAGATTATCTGGAATATCTTTCTTTATATAATAAGGATTTAATTAATCCTCTTATAGATTCTGAATGCGCAAGCATTGAAGTATCATCCGTTATTAACAAAACAGAAATCACCAACGAAGAACGTGGAAAAAGCCGTAAATTAGCTTCTTTAAGAAGCTTTTATAACTTCTTCTACCGAAATGAAATGATTCAGACAAATCCTGCATCTTTAGTTTCCATGCCCAAATTACATTCCAAGGAAATCATCAGACTGGAGCCTAACGAAGTTGCCCAGTTATTAGACCAAGTAGAAGCCGGTACCAAATTAACCGAAAAACAAGCTACCTATCATGCTAAAACCAAAGTCCGTGACTTGGCACTTTTAACCCTTCTTCTTGGCACCGGAATCCGTGTATCGGAATGTGTGGGTTTAAACATCTATGATGTAGATTTTGACAATATGGGAATCAAAGTCCGAAGAAAAGGCGGTTATGAAGACATTGTTTACTTTGGTGAAGAGGTAGAAAAAGCTCTTTCTGATTACTTAGATCAAAGGGAACACATTATTCCTGTTTCCGGACATGAAGATGCCCTATTTTTATCTATGCAGAATAAACGTATTACTGTAAGAAGCGTAGAAAACCTGGTAAAAAAATATTCTTCTTTAGTTACCAGCTTAAAGAAAATTACTCCACATAAGCTTCGCAGTACCTATGGAACTAATCTTTATCAAGAAACTGGTGATATTTATTTGGTAGCCGATGTGTTAGGACATAAAGATGTAAATACCACCCGAAAACACTATGCCGCAATGCAGGATTACAATAAACGTAAGGCCGCTAAGACGGTGAAATTAAGAGAACCATAACCCTATAAATATTCATTAATAACTTATTTAACACTTGTTTTTATTTTTACTATTAAAATCCTTAAAATAAAGTGCTATAATTCTATTAAAACTTACTATTGGAAGGAATGTTACATCATTATGTTACAACAAAATACTATCCCGTTAAAACGTAACAGCTACTACATAAAAGCAGCTTGTTTTTTTATTTCCCTTTGTTTACTTATTACTTGTCCAATTGCAGCTTGGTATATTGATTGTTGGGACAGAATTTGGTTCGACTTATATCAAATTTTGACATTACCCTCTCCTTTGGTAACTGATTACTATAATCTTGGTAATCTTGCCTCTACTTTTCTGAATGCAGGACTGTGCGGTATGTCTTGTACCCTAATCATGATTATTAATAAAACAAATTGTCCTCCAAGCTTTTTAGCCGGTTATTTTCTGGTAATTGCTCACTGTTTTTATGGACTAAATTTCTTAAATATGTGGCCTCCTATGCTTGGAATTTATTTATTCTGTAAAGTAATGAAAATACATTTCAATCAAAACCTGGACATGGCAATGTTTTCAACTGCCTTTGGTCCTTTTATCAGTGAAATGCTATTTCGTTATCATGTAAATGAAAATTATATTGTATGGAAAACTCAAACCAGTGTTTTAGGTTTAGCTTATGCCATTGGTTTTAGTATATTTCTAGGATTTGCTATTCCTGCAATGTTACCGGGAGCCTTACGGTTGCACAAAGGATTTAACCTGTTTAACGGTGGACTTGCTTTTGGTTTATTAGGTTTATTCATATATTCTTATATGTATAAAACTTATGGAGTCACTGCTCCGGAGCCTTTTAAACTAATTAATATTACTTATGATATACATAAACATTCTTATGGTGCATTTGTTATTTCTTTCTTCTTAATTGTATTTGTATCCTTTTTGATTATGGGTTGGTATATGAATGGAAAAACCTTTAAAGGATACGAAAAATTAATGGAATCTACAGGTCATCGTGTTAACTTCTTTGATAATTACGGACCTGCACTGGTATACATAAACATTGGGTTTTATGGTTTAATGATGTTAACCTACTTTACAGTAGTAATTGCTCTAACAGATGGGGCCGGATTTACCGGTGCAACCACCGGGATTATTTTAGCATCCATTACCTTCTGTTCCCAAGGTCAGCATCCTAAAAATGTATGGCCGGTATTACTGGGCTATGTTGTATTATTTGGAATGGTTTCCATCAGCAAATTAGCTTTTGGTTTAGAACTTCCTTGGACATTATCTACTCAAACCTATATGAATGGAGCTGCATTTGCCACAGGATTATGCCCTATTGTTGGTTGTTACGGTCGAAGATATGGTGTTATTGCAGGAATTATGTGTGCGGCAATGTGTGCTTCTACAAGTTCTATTCATGGTGGTTTCATGCTTTATAATGGTGGATTTACAACCGGTATTACTGCTTTAATTTTAATTCCATGTTTGGAATATTATTATCAAAAAGAATTAAGAACAAAGATGTAAAAAAGATAATAAAAATGTTGCAAAATGTCAGTTCCCATTTTGCAACATTTTTTATTAATAAAGACTTTATTTAAATTCAACAGAATAATAAGGTACAATCAAATAACTACCCGCAGAAATTTCTTCACTATACATGCCATTAATCTGCATCACCTCAGAAATATAATGCTCATAATTATCATATTTAGCTTCACAAAAATAAGTCTCTGCAATATCCCATAATGACTCGCCATACTGTACTTCAATATTAGTAAAATACTTATATAACACAACATTTTCTTTATCCTGTGCCTTAGAACCAATGGCAAATCCACCAATAGATAGTGTTAAGATAAAAAGAACAGTAAATATTGTCATTAAAATATTTCTCTGTAACTGGCGTTGTCTTCTAATTCTATTATTTTTGATTCTTCTTTCACTTCTTGTCATATCTAATCCCCTTATTCGAACATCTTTTCCGAACAGTTGTTCTATATTCGTATTATATCGAACAGATATTCTATTGTCAATACTTTAAAAGCAAAAAATCGAACAAATATTTGGAATATATGTTTGCTTTTTATAAATCTTTTTGATATACTATCTATATACTCAAGTTGAAAGGGGTTTACATATGGCAACCGGAAAAATTAGTTCAAAACAAAGAGAGATTTTAGAATATATTAAGAGTGAGATTTTGAGTCGCGGATATCCACCGGCAGTAAGAGAAATTTGTGAGGCCGTTAATTTAAAATCTACCTCTTCTGTTCATTCCCATTTAGAAACCTTAGAAAAGAACGGATTCATCAAACGTGACCCAACCAAACCCAGAGCCATCGAGATTTGTGATGATAATTTCCAAATGGTTCGTACCGAAACTGCAAGTCTCCCGGTTATTGGTACTGTAGCAGCAGGAACACCTATTCTTGCAGAAGAAAATATAGATTCCTATTTTCCGGTACCTGCGGAAATCATTCCAAATGGTGAACCATCCTTTGTTTTAAAGGTAAAAGGTGATTCTATGATTAATGTGGGAATTTTTAATGGAGATCAGATTTTTGTACAACAGTGTAATACTGCCAGAAATGGTGATTTGATTGTAGCTTTGGTGGATGATTCCGCCACGGTCAAAACCTTCTATAAAGAAAAAGACCACATCCGCCTTCAGCCGGAAAATGATGATATGGATCCAATTATTGTAGATGACTGCCAGATTCTTGGTAAAGTCTTCGGTGTATTCCGCTATTTTAAACAATAAATATATTTCATACATAATCCAGTCCGCAAATGGACTGGATTAATTTTTTATTAAAACTTTTTGAATTTATTTCCCATCTAAAGAAAATTTTATAAAAAAAGAGTTCTCACAGAACTCTTTTTAATCAAACCTTTTAATTATAACTCAATTAATTTACCATCTTTCCATATACGTTCTAAATCATAGAAATTGCGGCTTTCTCTGTCAAAGATATGAACTACAATATCCACAAAATCCATCAATATCCAATTTGCTCCGTCATAACCTTCTACCTGTTTTAAAGAAAAACCTGCTTTATGCATTTTTTCTTCTACAGAATCCGCCATAGCTTGAATTTGACTTCTATTAGAACCACTGGCAAGAACGAAAAAATCCGAAATAGGAGAAACATCACTAATATCAATAATCTTAATATCTTCTCCCTTTTTATCCTCCAGACCTTCTACTGCATTTTTAATCATGCTTTCAATTACACTCATTCTTCACTCTGTTTCCTTTTATAAAATTCATAAGTCATTTGTGTCATTGGGTCAATCTCTTTACTGCTTTCTTTTAAATGTACCAAAATATCTTCTAAAATCCGAAGTAAAGCTTCATCTAAATCTTGAAAAGATAAACTTCGTACTTCATCCAAATTTGGTTCATGATCTCTTCCTGGTTCAATATAATCCGCTATATACACAATTTTTTCTAATAAAGACATTCCCGGACGTCCTGTAGTATGATACAAAATCGCATTAATAATATCTTCATCATCAATTTTGTATTTTGTCTTTGCAAGATGTCCTCCAACCTTTGCATGCAACAAAAACGGATTTCTTTGTTCAGCATCACTTATACTTATATCATTCTTTTTGCAAATATTAATTTTTTTTTCATTATCAAGACATTTTGCGCAATCATGAAGTAAACCGGCAAGCTCAGCCTTCCGGATATCTTCCCCGTAACGCATAGCTAAAGCTGCTGAAGTATAAGCTACCCCTTGCGTATGCTCATATCTTTTGCTGTCTAATGCCTTTATGAGCTGTTTTCGTATTTTATGCATCTCTAATGCCTTCATCCAAATAACCTCTATATTAAATTAATTCCTCTTCAATATAAAGACGTTTTTTCTTAATTACTTCTGCTGTTTTATAATGAACCATATAACGGATACTCTGTCCGTTTCTTACTCGTTCTCTAATCTGAGAAGCTGATAAATCTACACTTCTGGAGTGTAATCTAACAATCTTTGTATTATATTTTTCTTCCAAAACTTTAATCTGTGCTTCTAATTCTTCCTCTACGTATCCTCCACGAATAGCTACAGCAACAGTTACTTCATTGAAAATCTTTTCCGGACACATCCATTTATCCATCATGAATAAACTATCAACTCCTACCATGAAAAAATATTCAGTATCAGGATTTTCAGCCTTTAAAGCAGCTATAGTTTCATAGGAATAGGAATTGCCCCCTCTGTCTACTTCCATTCTGGATAAAGCAAAATGACAGTTATCTTCAATTGCTTCACCTACTAGGTCAATTCTTGTTTTAGCATCTAAAACATCTCCATATTCTTTCATATATGGATTACCGCTTGGAACGAATAAAACTTCGTCTAATTCTAATTCCTCATACGCATTTTCTGCTAAAATTAAATGTCCTAAATGGATAGGGTTAAAAGTTCCTCCCATAATACCTACACGTTTTTTCTTGCTCATAATAAACACTCCTTTAAAAAACTCACTATGCTTATTTTATCTCTCTTTTTGTATTAAATCAAGTACAATCTGCCATATTGTTAAATATTTATACAAACTTTTCTACAATTCGCGAATCTTCGCTTACTGTGGTAAAATAATTTTAGGGTTCTTTTTATCCGGTTTATATAAAACAATCTTTTTCCCTATCACCTGAACAACCTGGGAACGGGTTCTTTCTGCAACAACCTCTGCAATAGCTCTTGGATCATCCATACAGTTTTTTAATACTGCAATCTTAAGTAATTCACGATTATTAAAAGCTTCACTGATTGCTTCTACAACTTCCGGTGTCACACTTCCTTTTCCTATCTGGAAAAGAGGATCTATAGTGCTGGCAAGGCTTTTTAAATATGCTCTCTGTTTGCTTGTCATTTTATTTTCTCCTTATTTATAGTAATCAAATACATGACCGTAAATTCTAACGGTATCACCTTCTGAAATTCCAAGTTCTTCCAACTGTTCCAAAATACCGGTTTCCTTTAAGAAATTTTGGAAGAAAGCAAAGCCTTTTTCACTTTCTAAGTTCGTATAGCCTAACATTCTTTCTACTCTTGGACCTTCAATTACATATTCTTCTTCTAATTCATCATAAGTAACCGTAAATGGCTCATTACCAAATCCTGCAAATTCAGGGAAGAATTCCTGTTCAAATACAGTTACTGTATCATCTAATCCATCTAACATTTCACGAACGTAGAATAATAACTCGCGGACCCCTTCACCACTAACTGCTGAAATTGGGAATACTTTTATTCCTTTTGGTTCAAATTCTGCGCGTATCAAATCTACCGGATTATCATCCTCATCGTAAATACAATCTATCTTATTAGCTGCTATAACCTGTGGTCTATTTGCAATATCTTCATTATAGGCTTCTAATTCTTTATTAATAGCATAAATATCAGCTATAGGATCTCTACCTTCCACACCGGCAGCATCTACAATATGAATCATAACCTTGGTACGTTCAATATGTCTTAAAAACTCATGTCCAAGGCCGATTCCTTCCGATGCACCTTCAATTAATCCCGGAATATCTGCAATTACAAAACCTTTTCCCCCCTGCATATCTACAACACCTAAATTAGGATTTAAGGTTGTAAAATGGTAGTTGGCAATCTTTGGTTTTGCATTTGTTACACGGGATAAAAACGTAGATTTACCTACATTTGGAAATCCTACCAGACCTACATCAGCAATTACCTTTAATTCCAATAATAATTCCAATTCCTTTGCAGGCTGTCCCGGCTGTGCATACTTTGGAGCCTGCATGGTGCTTGTTGCATAATGCTGGTTCCCTTTTCCACCTCTACCACCTGTCAAAAGAACATAACGTCTATTTTCACCGGACATATCTGTAATAACTTTTCCGGATTCTAACTCTTTTACTACAGTACCTTCCGGAACCTTCAGAACAATATCCTGCCCGTTTTTTCCGCGACAATTTTTCTTGCCGCCATCCTCACCATTTTCAGCTTTGTAGTTGTGAACATGACGATAATTGGCTAATGTGTTCATTCCTTCGTCCACTTCAAAAACAACACTTCCGCCATGTCCTCCATCACCACCATCCGGACCGCCGTTTGGTACATATTTTTCACGACGGAAAGAAACATGTCCATCTCCGCCTTTTCCACTTTTTACATATATTTTAGCTCTATCTGCAAACATACTTATCTCCCAGTCGACAAACTATTTATCTCTTACAAATAGTTATGTCATACGTTATAAAAAGGCTCCAAACAAATCCATGTTTGAAGCCCATCATAGGTACTATTTTTCTACAGGATAAACGGAAGCCTGTTTTTTATCTCTTCCTTTTCTTTCAAATCTAAGTACACCGTCAACTAAAGCGAATAATGTGTCATCGCCGCCACGTCCTACGTTTACACCAGGATGAATCTTAGTTCCACGCTGTCTGTATAAAATATTTCCTGCTTTTACGAACTGACCATCAGCTCTTTTTGCGCCTAATCTCTTAGATTCGGAATCTCTACCGTTTTTAGTAGAACCTACACCTTTTTTATGAGCAAAAAATTGAAGATTCATATTCAACATAAGTTTACACCTCCTCGAATGTTAAGTCTATGAACGTTTTACCGTATTGTTTCTTGATTTCTCGTAAGCCAAGAACCATGGAGTCTAACAAAAGTTCGGATTTTTCATTAATCTTCTTATCAAATCTACAATCAATCAATCCACTTTCTTCATTGGTTACCAGTTTGAATTTCTCTCCGGCAAGTTGTTCCAGTGAATTAATTGTATTGATAACCAGTACAGAAATAGCTGCACACACAATGTCCTCTCCGGCATCTGCATATCCGGAATGTCCGATGCAATTAAAACCTTTATATTCACCATCTCTTGTCTTAATAATTGAAACATGAGTCATATTGTAACCTATTAAGCATTAATCTTTTCGATTTTAACCTGAGTGTATGCTTGTCTATGACCATTTTTCTTATGGTAACCTGTTTTTCTCTTATATTTGTAAACGATAACT
>JAFZGJ010000033.1 GCA_017555455.1 Lachnospiraceae bacterium | reverse complement strand
TTAGGCTTAGGTCTTGCAGTGGCATGGGATCGCTATGGAAAAACAGAAATGGAAGATAATTGGATGGTGGAGGAAGCCAAAAAACAGATTCAGCTATGGCCTTTCTTATACGGATTATTGTCTCTTGTTTTGGTAGTAATGAATCCTTTGGTGATATGGTTTTTCAATAAAAAGACCAGGATGGAAGAACAGTATTGTAAGGTATGGGGGCTTTTACTATTCCTCTTTTTGTGTGCCTATGGCATTGTGTGTTTTTTAAGTATTTTAAGGGAACAGAAAGAAAGACTGTTGGTAGTAGTTGGATTTGTATTGTTAATAGGACTTGCCGGCAGTAGTTATGGAATGACGGCAGAACGGCCGGGGAAACAAGCCTATGAGGAAGAAGCACAGGTGGCACAGTTCATAAGAGATGAGAATGAAGGTGCTATGATTGTAGCAACGGAGGCCTTTGTGGAATACCTGGGGGTGCAGGAACCGGAATTGAATATATTGTATGGAAAAGATATGTATACCCCTAATATGGACTTGGGAATTGTGGATACCTATCCTATGGAAGTAATACAATTATATGAATTAATGAAACAACCCCAGGGAAGTATGGGGAAGATTTCCAGAATGGCTGATTTGTGTGAATGTGATGTGATTGTAACCGGCTATTTTGAAAATGCTCCGGACAAGGCGGGGGCTTATTATAAAGAATCTGTGACGGAAAACTATCTTGTGTATATAAGATAGTTCATAGAATAGAGAGGATAAAGTAATACGAAGAAAGGACAGTATGAAATAATACATACTGAAGAAACTATGGCATTATTAAGTGTAATTGTTCCTTGTTATAACGAGGAAGAGAATGTTAGATACTTTTACGATGAGTTAATGAAAAACCAGCCTTTTTTTGAAGAAAAAAAGATGGATGTGGAAATTATATATGTAGATGACGGTTCCAAAGATAAAACCGTGGAAGAAGTAAAAAAACTGAGAAAAGAAACCCAGAAGGTGCATTTAATTTCTTTTTCCCGTAATTTTGGGAAGGAAGCAGGAATTTATGCAGGCTTTCAGAAAGCAAAGGGAGATTATGTGGTAATGATGGATGCGGATTTGCAGGATCCTCCGTCACTATTACCGGAAATGTTTTCTTATATAGAGCAGGGATACGATTCTGTAGCAACCAGAAGGGTTTCCAGAAAAGGAGAACCTCCCATTCGTTCCTTCTTTGCCAGAATGTTTTATAAGATTATGAATAAGATTTCCCAGGCGGATATTGTGGATGGAGCTAGAGATTACCGACTAATGACAAGACAGGTGGTAGACTCTATTTTAGCAATGTGTGAATATAACCGTTTTTCCAAAGGGATTTTTGGCTGGGTAGGTTATGAAACCAAGTGGCTGGAGTACGAAAACGTGGAACGTGTCCATGGGGAAACCAAATGGAATTTCTGGAAATTGTTTCTGTATTCCATTGAAGGAATTACTGCTTTTTCCACAGCACCTTTGGCCATTGCTTCCGTAACCGGAGTACTGTTCTGTATGATTGCTTTTATCGCTATCCTATTTATTATTGTACGTACCTTGATTTGGGGAGATCCGGTAGGTGGCTGGCCGTCCTTGGTATGCATCATTTGTCTGGTAAGTGGTGTGCAGCTTTTGTGTTTGGGAATTGTAGGTCAGTATTTATCCAAGACCTATATGGAAGTAAAGAGAAGACCTATTTATTTGGTTAAAGAAGAATTTTAAATTCAGGAAGATTGATTTAATTTGGTCAATCTGAGATGGAGAAGCTATGATTAGTATTGTAACACCGGTATATAATGCACAGTCTTTCATTTGTCAAACTATAGAAATGGTAAAGGCTCAAAGCTATAAAGACTGGGAACTGATTTTGGTGGATGACTGTTCTAAGGATAATAGTTGTGAAATAATAGAAAACTATTTAAAAGAGCAGTCCGATGAACGCATAAGATTGATAAAAAAAGAGAAAAATGAGGGAGCTGCTTTAACCAGAAACCGTGGAATCAAAGAAGCCCGAGGAAGATATATTGCTTTTTTGGATGCAGATGATGTGTGGCTTTCCCATAAGTTACAGAGCCAGATGGAATATATGGAAAAGGAAAAAGCAGGATTTGTTTTTTCGGCGTATGAATTCGGTGATGAAGATGCCGTGGGAACAGGAAGAATTGTCCATGTTCCGGAGGTTTTGAATTATAAACAGGCGTTATCCAGGACCGTAATTTTTACCACTACGGTTTTATTGGATACGGAAAAAATTCCAAAGGAATTAATCTATATGCCTAATGTACCCAGTGAAGACAGTGCCACCTGGTGGCAGATTTTACGGGCCGGTTATGTGGCAAAAGGATTGGATGAGGTTTTGGCAATTTACCGAAGACCTGCCAAATCCCTGTCATCCAATAAACTGAAGGCAATTCAAAGAATCTGGTATTTGTATCGGAAGGTAGAAAAGTTATCCTTGCCTGCAAGTTGTATTGCTTTTGTGGGGTGGGCTTATCGTGCTACTGTAAGAAGATTATAGGAGGAAACTATGAAAGTCAATGAATCTATAAAACGATTAATTATATTATGTCTTTCGTTTTTAGGAATTGTATTATCTACAGGAATGTATGCTTATGTCTGGATGGAAAAGTATCATCAGAGATATGTCTATAATGTAAAACTTTATTTCTGGGGCCATATTTTAATGGTTTTCATATATTTTATATTATTGTTTTTCTTCAATACAACCTATGGCGGAATGAAAATCGGTTTTTTGAAGCCCATGGATGTGTTCTTTTCACAGAGTTTTTCCTTAATTTGTGTCAATGTATTGACCTATATGCAGATTTCCCTGATGGAAGTAAAACTGGTTTGGGTAAAGGGATTGGCATGGATGACTGTGGCACAGATTGTATTTTCAGGAATCTGGACCCTGTTTTGTTTTTGGGTTTACCGGAAGGCATTTCCTCCAAGAAAGTTGTTATTGGTGCACGGGGAAAGAAGTATTGAAGCCATTATGAATAAATTTGCCGGCAGACCGGACAAGTATCTGATTGAGAAATGCGTGGATGTTTCGGAAGGTTTAGAGAAAGTAAAAAAAGAAATTCTGGATTCCGGTATGGCAGTAGTTTTGTGGGATATGCCCACTGCTGACAGAAATACCTTATTTAAGTTTTGTTACAGCCGTTCCATCCGTGTTTATATGATGCCCAAAATTACGGATGTATTAATTAAAGGATCTGACCAGCTTCATTTATTTGATACGCCGATTTTGTTGAGCAGAGAATTTTCTTTAAAAATAGAGCAAAGAATTATAAAACGTTTGATTGATATTGTATGTTCTTTGATTTTAGTCATTGTATCTGCACCCATTCAGTTAATCACTGCCATTGTTATTAAGGCTTATGATGGGGGACCGGTATTATACAAGCAGATCCGTTGTACTACTAACGGACGGGAATTTGAAATTTTGAAATTCCGAAGCATGCGTGTAGATGCAGAAAAGGACGGAGTAGCAAGACTGGCATCTAAAAATGATTCCAGAATTACTCCTATAGGGAAATTTATCCGTACTGTAAGAATTGATGAATTACCACAGTTGTTTAACATTTTGAAGGGGGATATGTCTTTTATCGGTCCAAGACCGGAAAGACCTCAGATTATTGCCCAATATATGGAAGAAATGCCGGAGTTTGCTTTGAGAATGAAGGTGAAGGCCGGATTGGCCGGGTATGCACAGGTATACGGAAAATACAATACAACTCCTTATGACAAATTAAAATTGGATTTATCTTATATTGAAAATTATTCTCTTTGGTTAGATATAAAGCTAATGCTTCTTACCTTAAAGATTTTGTTTAAGCCGGAAAGTACGGAAGGAGTAGACAGTAATCAGACTACAGCCATGAAATAATTTGTTGTTGATGTAGGAAAAAATTGGTTAATATTTAGTGATATTGCATGGAGCAAAACATGAATTTAGAAAATAAGGGATACATGGAACAGGGCATGGATTTGAAAAGATTAGTTCTTGTTCTTGGAAAAAAGCTATGGTTACTTTTGGCGGCGGCAGTTTTGGGTGCTGTATTAGGTGGTTTCACCTATAAGATAGTAACCAACATTACCAACGGAGAACCGGAATATCGGGCTTCAGCAGATTATTATATTTCTTTTTTTGATGATGGAGCGGATTATTATAATGCTTATACCTGGGATGGGATATTAAGGGATGATCCTATTGTAGATTATGCATTAACTCTTCTTCCGGAAGAGATTACAAAAGATATGGTAAAGACTGCAGTATCAGGAGAGATGCTTGGAGATTACCGTATTTTAACAGTGCATGTAAATGCGGAAACCAAAGAAAAGGCAGATATGATTGCCAAAGCTTATGAGAAATCCTTATGGCATTTTGGACAGGAGATAGAGTTGTTGGATGAAGTGGCTCTTTGGAGTCAGGATGAGGCTGTTCCTTTTGAAAAAAATACAAAAACTTTAAATGCAGCTTTTTTAGGGGCGCTTATAGCATTACTTTTGTCAGCTTTTGTTTTGCTGTTCTATTATGTGTTGGAGGATGCAGTTTATGTGGAACGGGATGCAAAAGAAAGGTTTGGATTACCGGTATATGGCTTATTGACTAAAAATAAGGATGAACTGCAGCATCAGATGTTTGTTAACAATATGGAATACGTATTTGGTGATGATATCATTCCTACCTGGTCCGGAGAACAAATACCATCCATGAAAGATTTCGAGCAGCTTAGAACAGAGGAACGATTGTTGGTTGACATTCCTTGGGGACGAAATAATTGCCGCCAGATTGAAAGAGTATTAGGACAGTTACAGATCCAAGGTATAAAGGTAGATGGAATTGTAATTACAGAAGCAGATGATAAGTTTGTGAAGTCTTATTATGCGGTGGAAAGGGTACGAAAATGACTTTAGAGACATTAGTGTCTGCTGTAAAGCAGGACGTGACAATGCAGGCTGAAAAAATGAATTTGCAGTCGGATGCAATTATCATTAACCAATGTGGTGAAAACGGCTATTTGGAATATGAATATAAAGGCAATAAAATAAAGGCATACAGCTTTGCGGAAAAAGGAGTGGGCCTTTCCAGAAATAATGCTCTGCTTCGTGCTACCGCAGATATTATTTTGTTTTCCGATGAAGATATTGTGTATGATGAAGGATATGCAGAAAAGATTTTGGAAGCTTTTAAACAGCGTCCGGAGGCGGATATGCTGTTGTTTAATATGAATGTGGAAGCGGACAGAGCTACTTACCATATTGAAAAAGAACATAGAGTACGTTTTTATAACAGTGGAAGATATCCGACCTATAGCTTTGCTATCCGCAGGGAAAAATTACATAAAGCCAATATTACTTTTTCACTTCTGTTTGGTGGCGGAGCAAAATACAGCAACGGAGAAGACAGTTTATTCCTTTTGGAATGTTTAAAAAAAGGCTTGAAGGTATATGCATTGCCTATAGAAATCGGAAAAGAAGTTCCGCGGCCGTCCACTTGGTTCCATGGATATACAGAGAAGTTTTTCTTTGACAGAGGGGTACTATATTATTACTTATATGGGAAATTACGCCATGTAATGGCGGTTCGTTTTTTGTTGGCCCATAAAGGAGTTATGTGTCAGGAAATTCCGGTGAAAAAGGCCTATGAACTGATGTGTGCCGGAATGAAGGAAGCCGGAGAATAGAGAAAGAGAAGAAGTTGGGAAATAAGTCATGGGAATGATGTTATATGGTTTGGTAGCAATCACTACCATAGCACTGGCTTTTTTGGTGATAAATGAACCACAGCCGGTTAGTGGACAACTTCATAAAAGAAATAGGTTTACGCGCAGACAGGGGTTGAATACCCTTAGTCTGCTTGCTATTTTTACGATTCTCTTTTTGCTTTCCGCATTACGTCTGGAAGTGGGAAATGATTATGGTACTTACGTAACCACCATTCATGAAATTTATGTGGGCGGTTATGTGGTAACCGAACCGTTGTTTAATGGAGTGGTAAAAATACTTTGTGAATTATCCGGAGGAGAAAATTATTTGCTGATATTTGCAGTGTTTGCATTTGTCACGATATGGATTTTTTTGAAGGTTCTCTATGAGCAGACGGATGATTTCGGGATGGCATTTTTCCTTTTTATGACCTTAGGGATTTATTTCAGAACCTTTAATACAGTGCGTTATTATTTTGTACTTGCTATTACCTTGTATTCTTTTCGTTATATGTTACGAAAAGAATATGGAAAATTTGTTTTATTAATTGCTTTGGCGGCGTTGTTTCATAAGTCGGTATTGGTGGTAATTCCTATTTATTTTATTGCAAATCTGCCTTGGAAAAAATGGTATGCAGCAGTATTAACGGTAGGGGCTATAGGAATGGTAATTTTTCAGGATTTTATTATGAAAATTGCCTTGGAGTTGTATCCTTCCTATAAAAATACCATTTATTTAGAAACGGAGTCGGGACTTTCCGGAAATCTTATGACCTTAGTGCGGTGTGTTGCAATTTTAATCTTTGCATTGCTTTGTTATAAGGATGAGTGGAAAGAAAAGCAGGAAAACAGATTTTATTTTAAACTGAATTTTCTGGCGGTTTTGTTATATTTATGTGGGTCATTTCTTCCTTTGGTGGGAAGAATCGGATATTATCTTATTACTTCCCATATATTGTTTGTTCCTGCGGTTCTTAGAAGTATTAAGAGTGAAAAAAAGAAGAAAATATTTACTGTACTGGTAGTGATAGCGGGGGCAATTTATTTTCTTATGTTTTTAAAAAGTGCAAATCAGCCGGGAGTGCGGGTATTACCGTACAAATCCTGGTTATTCTATGAAAAGGAATTTTTAAATGCAGAAACCATTTTTTAGTATTGTTGTAGTAGCCCTAAATCCGGGAGAAAGATTGAAAGAAACTCTGGACAGTATTGGAAATCAGACCTTTCAGGATTATGAAGTAATTTTAAAGGATGGCGGTTCTACTGACGGAAGTTTGGAAAAATTACAGCAACAGGGATATTTTGATAATAAAAAGCAAATTGTGATTCAGCAAAAAAAGGATAAGAGTATTTATGATGGTATGAATCAGGCTGTATCTTTTGTAAAGGGAAGATATGTGCAGTTTTTGAATTGCGGGGATTATTTTTATTCGGATACGGTTCTGGAAGAGGTGGCAGAATTTATTGAATCCGAAAGAAGGAAACGTGTTCAGGCTTCCTTAAGTAATCAGGAATTTTCTATAGAAGCAGTAGAACAACCGCCTGTAATTTTTTATGGGAATCAATATAACAGACAGCAGGATACCACGGTATATTCTGCGCCGGAAATCAATGACTTTACCTGTTACCGTAACGTGCCTTGCCATCAGGTATGTTTTTATGATTACAGGCTTTTTGAAAAAAGAGCTTATGATTTAAAATATAAGGTAAGGGCAGATTATGAACACTTTTTGTACAGTATTTATGAGGAAAGTGCTGCAGGTATTTCCATGCCTGTTATGGTAGTTTCTTATGAGGGTGGTGGATTTTCCGAAACCAAAGAAAACCGGAAACGATCTGCTATGGAGCATAAGGAAATTACCAGTAAGTATCTGGGAAAAGGAAAGGTGTTTAAGTATAGATGTATTATGTGGCTTACTTTGGCGCCACTTCGTACCATGATAGCGGAAAGTCCTGCGTTATCGGGAGGATATAATGCCATAAAAAATACAATTTACAGATGGTTGAAAAAATAGTAAAAATGTTGTTTAAGTAAATTGTATCAGATGTAGATAGAGATGAGGAGCAACAATGAGAGTTCTTTGGGTTTGTAACATTATGCCGCCTGTGATTGGGCAGTATTTGGGGAAAGAGTGCAGTGTAAAAGAGGGATGGATTTCCGGTATTTTGATGCGTCTGGTAAAAGAAAAGGAAGAGGTAGAACTGGCAATTTCTTATCCTGTGGCAGAGGTTAGTGAAGAAGAAAAAAAAGAAGTAATCATTGAAAATAAGAAAAAAATTACCTGTTATGGATTTGTGGAAGATACGGTTCATCCGGAAAATTATGGTGGTCCGGTTTTGGAAAAAAGAATGGGAGATATTGTAAAGGATTTTAAACCGAAAGTGGTCCATATTTTTGGAACAGAGTATGGACATGCCTTGGCAGCAGCCAAAGCTTTTGACAATCCTAAAAGAACCTTAGTAGGGTTACAGGGGGTAATCAGTGAATGTGCCAAGGAATATATGGCAGATTTGCCTTTAGAGATTCAAAATAGTGTTTCTTTTCGGGACCTGCTGAAAAAAGACAGTATGAAGAAACAGCAGCAGAAATTTTTTGTTCGTGGGGAACGGGAAAAAGAGATTCTGAAGCTTTGCGGAAATATCAGCGGAAGAACCGCCTTTGATAAAGCGGCTGCAAAGAAGATGAATCCGGATGCAAGATATTTCTTTATGAATGAGACCATGCGCGGAGAATTTTATGAAGGCAAATGGAACTATGGAAATTGCCAAAAGCATCGTATTTTCTTTAGTCAGGCAGACTACCCTTTAAAAGGTTTTCATTATTTGCTACAGGCTTTATCTTATATAAAAGAAAAATATCCGGATGTAACGGTAGCAGTTGCAGGAAATAGTTTGGTAAATTATGAAACCGTAAAAGATAAAATAAAAATTTCCGCTTATGGAAAATATCTCCGTAAATTTGTAAAAGAACTAAAAATGGAAGATAAAATTACTTTTTTAGGAAAGCTTTCTGCAGATGAGATGAAACAGCAGTATTTGAAATGTCATACCTTTGTTTGTGCATCTTCCCTGGAGAATTCTCCCAATTCTGTTGGTGAGGCCATGCTTCTCGGAACTCCTGTGGTGGCTTCCTATACGGGTGGAATTCCCAGCATGTTAGAACATGAAAAAGAAGGACTTTTGTTTGAAAAAGGAAATCCAAAGGCTTTGGCGGAAGCTATTATGCGGACTTGGGAATCCTATCCCACGGTTTCCGCAATTACGGAAAATGCAAGAGTTCGTGCAAGAATAACTCATGACGGGGATAAGAATTACAGAACTTTAATCGAAATATATCAGCAAATATATTAACCTGCGATGAATAAAATACATTTGGTATAAAAATTGCAATTTGTATGAAATCGGGAGAGAAGGACTCATGAAAATTACCATGATATCCAATTATATAAATCATCATCAAATTCCTTTCTCTAATGCTTTGTATGAAAAATTAGGTGAAGACTATCACTTTATCCAGACAGAGCCTATGGAAGAAGAACGGATTCAGATGGGTTGGGGAGTGGAAGCGGAAAAAATTCCCTATGTATTGTTTTTGGACAAGCAACTGGAGTTATGTAAACAGTTGATTGAAGAAAGTGATATTCTGTTGGTAGGCTGGATGGAACGGGAAGATTTAATTGCATCCCGATTAAGCAGCCATAAATTGACCATAAGAATTAGTGAGAGATTATACCGCGAAGGGCAGTGGAAAGCCATTTCCCCCAAAGGTCTGCTGCGGAAATATAAAGAGCATACCTGCCACAGAAAGCATCCGGTATATTTGTTATGTGCCGGGGCCTATGTACCTTCGGATTTTTCTATTGTAAAAGCATATCCGGGTAAAATGTATCGGTTTGGATATTTCCCGGAATTCAAGGAATTTACCAAAGAGCAATTACAGAAAATGCATATTTGGGGTGAAAAGAAAAACCAAGAAGAAATTCAGATTGTTTGGGCAGGAAGATTCATTTCCTTGAAGCATCCCGAATTTGCCATTAAACTGGTAGAAAGTTTGAAAAAGCAAGGATACCGAATTCACCTACATATGGTAGGAGGCGGTGAATTGGAAGGTGAATTAAAACAAAATGTGAAAAGAAATAATTTGCAGCAGGAAGTTACCTTTTACGGCTTTTTAAAGCCGGAACAGGTCCGCAGTATTATGGAAAAATGTCATATTCATTTGTTTACCAGTAATTACCTGGAAGGCTGGGGGGCTGTGGTAAATGAGGGTATGAACAGTGGATGTGCCGAGGTGGTAAATGTGGAAGTAGGAGCAGCCCCTTTCTTGATTCAACATGGAGTCAATGGCCTTGTTTATAAAGACGGAAGCTATGAAGATATGGAACAACAGGTGAAATTCCTGTTAGATAATCCTGTTGAAGCATCCGGAATGGGATTGGCAGCTTACGAAACTATTGCCAAAGATTGGAATGCCAAGGAAGCGGCAAAACGTTTGCTGGCATTTTACGAAGGATGGCAACGGGGAGATATTTTTTTACCGGGAAATGGACCTTTTAGCGAGGCACCGGTGATTGCACCGAAAAAGATGTATGGGGTTATGACAGATAGCAGCAGGAAATAAGTATAGAGAAAAAGCTGTAATTCATAAAAGATAAGAAGTTAAAGCAAGGAAATAACGTTATGAAGAAACAACCTTTGATTAGTATTATAATTCCTATATATAATATCATGGACTGTCTGGAAAAATGTGTGGACAGCTGTATTAACCAAACCTACGAGAACATAGAGATTCTTATGGTAGATGACGGTTCTACGGATGGAACCGGTGAACTTTGTGATAAATTAAAAGAAAAAGATAAAAGAATCCGTGTGTTTCATAAAGAAAACGGAGGTTCTTCTTCTGCCAGAAACTTGGGAATTGAGAATGCTAAGGGAGAGTATCTTGGATTTGTAGATAGTGATGATTTTGTTTCTCCTACTATGTATGAAGAATTAATAAATGCGGTTTTG
>JAFZGJ010000032.1 GCA_017555455.1 Lachnospiraceae bacterium | reverse complement strand
CGCATTGGTTGGACAGTATGTATTTATGAAAGTTACCGACAGTTCCGGTAATACCACATATCCGGAAGGAACGGTAGATTATGTTGTATATGAAAATAATAAAGCATATCTTTCTATTAACGAAACTCTGTATTCTATGGATGATTTAGATACCATAGCTGACAGTAACTACATGCAGGCCAGTAAAATAGCGGAAGCCTTTATTACAGAAATGAATAAGCTTCCTATTGTAGCCAAGATAACTCAGGACGACTTGTCAAAAATTGAAGATTTAATTACTGTGTATGAAAATATGACGGACTATCAGCAGGATTTCCTTGGAGAAGAAAATACAGAAATTTATAAAGCTTATGTAGAAAAATTCCAGGAATTGGCTGTGACACCTGTAAGTAATTTTATTACAGATTTAAATAATCTTCCTGCATTAGAAGAAATTACAAGTGACCATACAGGCGCTATTTATGCGGTAATGTCCAAATATGAGAATTTTAGTGCTTATCAGAAAGGATTAATTAACAAGTCCAGTTTGGAATCTTATAATGCATATGTAGAGAAATATAGCGAGTTAACAGCAGAATAAATCATAGAAAGGAAATGAGGAAATGAAACTGCAACAAAGTCAATTCCTTTCTATGAATGAACTGCAGGAGCAGTACCTGAAGAAGACTTCCAAAGTTTC
Organism: Lachnospiraceae bacterium; assembly: GCA_017555455.1. GTDB lineage: Bacteria > Bacillota > Clostridia > Lachnospirales > Lachnospiraceae > SFDP01. Next base: position 1,925 of record JAFZGJ010000032.1, on the reverse strand, counting down.
TAATACAGTAAACGACCGGGGACTAAGTTTTGAAGAAATTTGGAAGCAGAAAACAGGAGAGGTAAAGGCTGAACTTCGTTTTTCCAAACACGCAGCCAACCGGTTGGCAGACAGAAATCTTACCCTGTCAGAGGAACAGTTAAGTCGTTTGAACGAAGGTGCCAAGAAAGCCGGAGAGAAAGGAATCAAAGAATCTTTGGTCATGGTAGACCAACTGGCATTTATTGTAAATGTGCCAAATAATACCGTAATTACTGCCATGGATAATACCCGGGCAAGTGAAAATATTTTTACCAATATTGATGGAGCTGTCATCGTGTAGCCGGACCTTACAGGAGGCAGAAGTTTCTGACTGACAGAAGAAACTAGGACAGCAAATAATTAAAGGAGGTCATTTCATTATGATGAGATCAATGTATTCTGGTGTAGCAGGTTTAAAAACACACCAGACAAAGATGGACGTAATCGGTAACAATATCGCTAACGTTAACACAGTAGCTTATAAATCACAGAGTGTTACTTTCTCTGAATTAATGTATCAGACAACACAGAGTGCATCCGGACCAAACGCTACCACCGGAACCGGTGGTGTAAACGCAAGACAGATTGGTCTTGGTGTTAAATCCGGTGCTATCAATACAAACATCAGCTCTCAGGGAGCAAGCCAAACTACCAACAATCCGTTCGACATCATGATTACGGGAGATGCATTCTTCGTAGTTAGCAATGGACAGGAAAACTTCTTTACAAGAGACGGTTCCTTCTATGTAGATGGTGGTGGTAACTTAGCTATGACAAGTAATGGTTATAATGTTATGGGATGGGGTGTTGATCCGGAAACCATGGATATCAAACAGGACACTGTTCAGGCACTTCGTATTATGGCTCCTGAAAACCTTACATATCCGCCGGAAGCAACCAGTAAAGCTTACCTTTCCGGTATTATTGATAAGAACGACACTAACGTAACCAGTTCTTCCGGTAAGAATATTAATTTACAGATTTATGATGATTTGGGGTATAGCTATACTGCAAGATTAAATATGAAATCCACCGACAATGAAGGAGTATATTCGTTATCTTTAAGTGCGATTTTGGATGAAAATAATGAAGCATTAAAAGGATTAGAAGGAATCAATGATTTGTTTGGTGATGGAAAGCGAGCAAAACGGACACAAGAGATTTCCTTGGCACAGGGGTATTCATGGAATGCCAACGGTGATTTGTTGGATGCAGATGGTGTTACTGTGGTTTGTAGCGCGAATGACCTAAAAACTTCTAGTCCAGGTGCTGAAGTAAAGGCAAAGCAGGATAAGGTTGCAAAAGCGTATGGTTATAGTTCTATTGAAGAATTGAAAAATGTGTTTGTAACCGTTAATGAAAGAGATAATGCCGGCAAAGTTACAGGTACAAAAAGTGGTTCTGTTTATGATTTAATAACAAATAAGGATGGTCTTGCTGATAAATTAGCAGCAGAACAAAGTTATCTTGCAACACAAAATACAGGACAGGCAACAACCATAGCAAAAGAGGCAGCATTAAAAGCATTCACATCTGATGAACAGGGATTTACCGGTTATCTTGTTAAATTTGATCCTACTACAGGTGTGTTCAAAAGTGTAAATGATAATAATAACGTTCAGGTTGTTAACTTAAATTTAGCCAAGATTTTAACCGGAACTGATAGTAAATTTGAAAATGTGGAAATTGACCTTTCCACCACTAATATGTATAACAACAGTGGTTCTTCAACTATCGCTGCAACCAGTGGTGATAAGGATGGGCTTGGAACCGGTAGAAAATTAGGTGAAATGTCCGGTATTTCCATCCAGCAAAACGGTATGATTTATGCTTCTTATGACAATGGACAGACCAAATTATTAGGACAGATTGCAGTGGCAGAATTTGCCAATGCTTCCGGTTTG
>JAFZGJ010000031.1 GCA_017555455.1 Lachnospiraceae bacterium | reverse complement strand
TATCACTTTTTTAGTTTGGTCGCGGTGATTAACAATATGATTGCTGTAATCTTCTTCGCGGGAAGCTTTTACAGTCTACAGGCTTATTTAAACGCTTCTGAGAGGTATACACTCAAGCTTTTCAGTAACTTAAAAAATCTAATTACAGTTAATTTGACGCGAGGAACTATGGAAGCTGTAATTTTATAAATCTCCGCGACTTAAATATAAGTTTTCGCTCAATATTTACAGTTTCTGATGAGTGCAAACACTTATAGACTGTAAATTCCCGAATTTTTGAGTAACGCATATAATATAATTACAGTTTAGCTTCCCGCGAACAAGTCTTAAGCTGTAATTCGGTTACCACCGCGACCCTTGCTAAAGTTGAAACTTATCTACCCTACGGTTTAGAGAAGTTTCTGCGTATAGACAGTGTCAAAATTACGGTATTTCATGGTATTTAGAAAAAAATCTAAATAGATATTGCATACTGTGAATTTTCGTGGTAATATCTAATTAGAAAAACTTCTAATTAGAAAAAAATCTAAATAATGAAAGGGGCAAGTGATATGGGATTTGCAGATACATTTAAAGCTTTATCGGATCCGATCAGAAGAGATATATTGGAAATGTTAAAAAGGGGCCGAATGTCCGCCGGGGACATAGGAAAACAGTTTGATATGACAGGTGCCACGATTTCTTACCATTTAAATATTTTAAAGAAAGCAGAATTGGTAAGAGAAAATAGACAGAAGAATTTTATTTTTTATGAACTAAATACTTCGGTGGTAGAAGAGGTAATGCTCTGGCTTTCAGGGTTAAAAGAAACAGATACAACGAAAAACGATGCTGAAGAATAACTAAGTATAGTTAAACATAAATCGCATTTATATAGTGAAATTGCAGAAAGGAAAATATTATGAAAAAAATAGAAAAGAAAACACTTATTCTTACAAGTTTAGTTACATTAATTCCTATTATTGTTGGATTATTATTGTGGAATCAATTACCGGATGTGATTCCCACTCACTTTGGAATGGATGGGACTCCTAACGGATGGAGCAGTAAGGCATTTACGGTATTTGGGATTCCGTTACTTATGTTGTTTTTTCATTTGTTATGTGTTGGAATCACCTCACAGGATCCTAAATACGATAACATGAATGAAAAATTATATGCTTTGGTACTATGGATTTGTCCGGTAGTTTCTCTTCTTGTGGTGGTAACCTGTTACGGAGGAGCTTTAGGCTGGGGACTAAATATTAGCAAATATGCAATTGCAGGAACCGGAATTGTATTAGTGATAATTGGAAATTATCTTCCAAAATGTAAACAGAATTATACCATGGGAATTAAACTTCCTTGGACCTTAGATGATGAAGAAAATTGGAACAAAACACATAGATTAGCAGGTTTCTTATGGGTTGTTGGTGGATTGCTTATCACTTTAAATGCTTTTGTCGGAAACGAATGGTTTTTTATTCTCATTAGTATAGTGATGACAATAGTTCCAACGGTATATTCGTATCTTTATTATAAAAACCACAAGTAAATTAAGATCAGATAAAGAATTTAAATAAAAACTGTCGGACGAAAAAATATGGTTCGGCAGTTTTTTGTAGTATAATAAAAGGAAAAGAGGAAACGGAGCGTACCAAAATGAGAAATACAACTCTTTGTTATATAGAAAAAGATGAAAGCTATTTAATGCTACACAGAATTAAGAAAGTAAATGATGAAAACAAGGATAAATGGATTGGTGTAGGGGGTAAGCTGGAAGAAGGAGAAAGTCCGGAAGAATGTGTGCTTCGTGAAGTAAAAGAGGAAACGGGGCTTACGCTTAAGAAATATGCCTATCGCGGGTTTATTACCTTTGTGTCTGATCAGTGGGGAACAGAATATATGCATTTGTTTACAGCTACGGAATATGAAGGTGAGATTAAGGAATGTAATGAGGGTAATTTGGAATGGGTGCCGAAATCGCAAATAGAGCAGCTTAATTTATGGGAAGGGGATAAAATATTCTTCCGATTGCTGGATGAGTGTGACCGGTTTTTTTCTTTAAAATTGTGTTATAACGAAGACAAGCTGATTTACCATGAAATCTATAAATATTGATAATAAAAAGTAAAAATTATCCTAGAATAGGAATTGCATTTTTTTGCTTTGGGAGTAAAATATTAGGTACATGGAAGGTATAAAAATAAGCTGAATGAAAGGGAAAGGATACAAAAAATGAAAAAATATGTATTTGGTGTGGATGTAGGCGGAACAACCATTAAAATGGGATTTTTTACCGTAGAAGGTGAACTTCTTGAAAAATGGGAAATCCCCACTCGAAGAGAAAACAATTCTGAAAATGTGCTTCCGGATATAGCGGCAGCTATTGATGGGAAATTGGCGGAAAAAGGAATCAGTAAAGAAGAAGTATCCGGAGTTGGTTTTGGAGTTCCGGGACCGGTAACCAAAGAAGGGATTATTAAAATGAATGCCAACCTGGGTTGGAGAGATAAGCATGCGGCCAAAGAATTAGGGGAATTAACAGGACTTCCTTGTATGGGAGGTAATGATGTAAGAACTGCCGGACTGGGAGAAATGTGGAAAGGCGGAGCAGCAGAATATAAAAATGCGGTATTTCTTACCTTAGGAACCGGCGTGGGTTCTGCTATTATTATAGAAGGAAATGTAATTTTAGGTGCCATGGGAGCAGCTGGGGAAATCGGACATATTAAGGTGGATATGGAAGAAACAGAGGCCTGCGGATGCGGCGGTATCGGATGTGCAGAGCAGTATGCTTCCGCTACCGGTATTGTAAGAATGGCAAAGAAAAAGCTGGCGGAAAGTGAGAAAGCTTCTGTACTGAGAGAAGAAGAAGTTACTGCAAAAGCAGTATTTGATGCTTATAAGGCAGGAGATGAATTGGCAACCGAAGTGGTAGAAAAATTTGGACATTATTTGGGTTATTCTCTGGCAGCAACAGCAGCTGTATTGGACCCGGAAGCCTTTATTATCGGTGGTGGAGTATCCAAAGCAGGAGATATTTTACTGGATGTAGTTCAGAAATATTATAAACAGTATGTATGGCCGGGATGTCGTGATAAGAAGTTCGTACTTGCTAAGTTAGGCAATGATGCAGGCATTTATGGTGCTGCAAGTTATGTATTATAAAAATGATGATTTTAGGGACAGAAAGGAAAGTTTCTGTCCTTTTTTTGTGTTGTTTTTCTTAGACTAAAGTAGTAAAATAGATATAATTGTAGTTTAGAATTGGGGACTCTATACGATTAAAAAGCGGGGTACATAGTTATGGATTTCAGACGCAAAAAAGTAAGAATTGGGGATTTATTGGTAGAAACCGGAGTTATTACGGAAGAACAATTGCAGGAAGCTTTGCGAAGACAAAGAGGAACATCCCGAAAGCTGGGAGAAGCTTTGGTTGATGAAGGCTTTGTTACGGAAGAGCAAATTGCATATGCGTTAAGTGAACAATATCATATTGATATAATTGATCTTCAAAATGTAAATATTTCAGAAGAAATTCTGAATCTGGTATCTCCTATGGTATTAAAAAAGAATCGTATGATTCCTTTTGAATATGCAAAAGATAATGCCAATGTTCTTAGGGTAGCCACTGCAGACCCTATGGATATTTTCGGAATGGATGATATTGCAATTATTACGAACCTGCAGATAGAACCGGTTATTGCTACACCTCATAGTATTATGGTGGCATTGGATCATTATTATGGACACGGCGATAGGGCTGCATTAGAGCAATATACAAAAGAAAAAGAGCAACAGTTAGCGGAACAGGAGGATATTTATAGTGAAGATATCAACAATTCGCCTATTGTTCAGTTAGTCAGAAATCTGATTGAACAAGCTGTGTTACAAAGAGCTTCCGATATACATATAGAACCAATGGAACGGCAGATCAGGGTTCGTTATCGAATTGACGGAACACTTTATGAGAAGGCAACCTATAGCACTAAATTATTGCCGGCCATGTCTGCTCGTATTAAAATTATCGGCGGAATGGATATTACGGAGAAAAGAAAACCGCAGGATGGACGAATTACACAGGTTGTAAACCGTATGGAATATGATATCCGTGCCTCTATTATTCCAACCGTATTTGGAGAAAAAATTGTACTTAGAATTGCATCTAAGAATGCTTTGACAAGAGACAAAGCTCAGCTTGGATTCAATGATAGAGAACTAAAATTATTTGAACATATTTTGAAGAATCCCCATGGAATTATCCTGGTAACGGGACCTACCGGTAGTGGTAAGTCTACCACTTTATATACAGCCTTAAGTGAGCTGAATACTTCACAGGTGAATATTATTACGGTAGAAGATCCGGTAGAAGCAAATCTGGATGGGGTAAATCAGATTCAGGTAAACCCAAAAGCCAATTTAACCTTTGCTTCAGCACTTCGTTCTATTCTTCGTCAGGACCCGGATATCATTATGATTGGGGAAATCCGAGACAGTGAAACAGCGCAGATTGCAGTACAGGCTTCTATTACCGGTCATTTGGTAGTAAGTACATTACATACCAACTCAGCAGCAAGTACCATTACACGTTTGATTGATATGGGAATTGACAGCTATCTGATTGCAGATTCCATGGTAGGTGTTATTGCACAGCGACTGGTAAGACGTTTATGTCCGGCGTGTCGTAAAAAACGTTTGGCAACGGAAGAAGAAAAGTTGATTTTAAAACGGTCTGAGGCAGAACAAACTGTAATTTATGAGCCGGTAGGCTGTGGAAGATGTGATAATACAGGATATAAGGGAAGAATCGGTGTATACGAAATTATGGAAGTGTCTCCTAAATTGAAAACCATCATTGGGAAAGGCGGAGATGCCGAAGATATTAAGAATCAGGCATTGAAGGAAGGAATGTATACATTAAGGATGAGTGCTACCGAGTTGGTGCTTAACGGAACCACTTCCTATAGTGAAATGATGAAAGTATCCTTTGATATCTAGGACAAGGAGGAAGCAGAAATGCCTAGTTTCGGATATGTAGCCATTGATAAGGCTGGGGTAGAAGTAAAGGGCAGTATCAATGCAGAAAATAAGGAAAAAGTACTAAAAGAAGTGAAACAGATGGGAATGATTCCCATAGAAATTGTGGAACAAAGTATTTGGACCCGAGATATCGAATTTGATTTTGAAAAGAAACCCACAGCAAGGGATTTAAGTGTATTTTGCCGGCAGTTTGTGAGCATGACAAAGGCAGGCGTTACTATTATAGAAGCCATGAAGATGTTAGTGGAGCAAACAGAGAATAAGGCATTAAAAAAAGCTACGGAAGCAGTAAGAGCCGGTCTGGAAAAAGGGGAAAGTCTGGCATCTTCCATGAGGGAACATCCGAAAGTATTTCCTAAAATATTGATTAGTATGGTAACTGCGGGAGAAGCTTCCGGAAGTTTGGATGTGGCAATGGAGAGGATGAGTGTTCAATTTGAAACCGCATCCAAGAATCAGGGCTTAATGAAAAAGGCTATGATTTATCCGATTATTGTAGCTTTGGTAGCTCTTGGAGTAATCGGGGTTATGTTGATGCTTGTAATTCCATCTTATTCGGAAATGTTTGAAACCCTGGATGCAAAGCTTCCGCCTATTACGGTAGCAGTTCTTGCTTTGAGTAGTTTTTTTCAGGAGAATTGGCTTGGAATCATAGTTGGTGTGGCTTTGACGATATTAATTGTAAAAGCTTATTTTACCACAGATAGCGGACAACATTTATGGGCAGAAATTCAATTTCGGATTCCCATCGTTAAAAATTTAGTGGTAAAGTCAGCCTCTGCTAATATGGCAAGAACCCTGGGAACCTTGCTTGCAGCGGGAATTCCTTTGGTAGAAGCAGTAGATATTACGGCCAATACCATGAATAATGTACTGGTAAAAGAAGCATTATTGGATGCCAAAGATCAGATTATGATGGGTGTTCCTTTATCTGAGCCTTTAAAAGAAAGCGGGATTTTTCCGGCCATGGTACATCATATGATGAAAATCGGAGAAGAAGCGGGAAACACGGAAGAAATGCTGACGAAGCTTTCCCAATATTATGATGAAGAGGTAGAGATAGCGGTGCAGTCTTTGATGGCTGCCATGGAGCCGTTAGTTATTATTGTTTTAGCATTGGTTGTTGGAGTGTTGGTAATGTCTGTTATATTACCAATGATGTCTCTGTACGACACACTCAACAGTTTATAAGAATTTATACATTTCTCAGTGGGGATGGGGAAGTGGTAAAGATAAAGTTAATAAAAAAGAAAGAGAGACTGGTATTATGAAAAAGACAAGAAAAAATAACAACAAAGGATTCTCCTTAGTGGAATTAATCATTGTAATTGCAATTATGGCGGTATTGGTAGGGGTATTGGCACCGGCATATTTGAGATATGTGGAAAAATCCAGAAAGTCAGCAGACGTACAGGCCATTGACTCCATTATGATAGCGATGGAAGTAACAGCTATGGGAACTGAGTTTGGAATGCAAAAAGGGGAACAGATGATTGCTAAATTTACAAATGGTGTGTTAGGTTTTAGCACGAATATTGATACAACGCAGAAAGATAGATCTGATAAAATAATAAATGAATTGAAGGCAGTTATCGGTGATTATACCACCAGAAGCGTGGATTTTAAGAACTTCACAGTGTACGGAACCGTTAGTGCTGACGGAAGTGTGGACTTTACTATTTCTACAGGGGATCAGGATGACGGAGACGAAATATATGAATATTCTGATTTCGAAGGAAGACTGAAAAAAGTGGGAACTACCCAATAAGTAAAAAATAAAGGATTTCAGAAAGGAAGACAACTTTAGCTTGAATACGGTAATTTATATCATTGTTTTCCTTTACGGAATTGTAATTGGAAGTTTTTTAAATGTATGTATTTATAGAATTCCTAGGGGGGAGGATATTGTCAGGACATCCTCCCACTGCATGAAGTGTAACCATGACCTAAAGTGGTATGATTTGTTTCCCATAGCTAGTTTTTTGT
>JAFZGJ010000030.1 GCA_017555455.1 Lachnospiraceae bacterium | reverse complement strand
CCTGCACCGGTGTCTTTTAAGTCAGAAGCATATCTCCAGTCTAAAGTGAAACCTTTTTTAGACCCCATAGGAATTCCTGTAGAGTTTGTTGCTACTGCTTCCGGGTTAGTAATGTAATATTCATTACTTACAGGAACAAACTGTCCGCCCTTTAATACTGCAACCTGGAAACGGCAGTATAATTTAGATGCCGGAGTATTTAAATCCAATGGTGTTGCAAATACAGCACCTGCATCCTTCACTGCTACGGCACAAAAGTCTGTTCTTGCACCAATACCTGCTTCATATGGCTGAAGTGCAAATAAATAATAATTGCCATCATCACTTGGTACAATATTTCCGCCTGCTCCGACTACCACCTGATTTCCCTGAATCTGGCAAGCAGAAATGTTCACATCGGGAAGCTGAACCTGTGCTGTAGCTGTGGCTTTGGTAGTTTTCTTCTTAGTACTTTTCTTCTTAGCGGCTTCTGCCTGCACGCCAAAAGTCATACAAAGAACCATTACCAAACATAATAATAAATGTAACTTTCTTTTCATAAGTCCCTCCTGATTTTTATATCACAATATGATATCTATCTTTTAAATTATATAAAATTCCCCAAGAAAAAACAATCCCAAAAGAGAAAATGCAATAAAAGTACAAATTTATCCATTAACACTTTCTTTTCCCATCTTTTTAAATTCAAAAATTACCATAATGACAGCACATACTCCCGCCATAAAGTCAGCGATAGGTCCTGCCACTAAGATTCCGTCAATCCCCCAAAGAGTCGGTAAAAATAAAATCAATGGAAGAAGGAATATAATCTGTCTTGTCATAGATAAGAATACCCCCTTGATGGACTTTCCTATAGAAGTAAAGAAAGTGGAGGTAATTGGCTGCATAAAGTTAAACCATGTAAAAAACAACATCACACGGAAGGTTTTTACCCCAAATTCAAAATACTCCGGACTTCCTTCCCCAAACATGGCTAAAAGATGTCTTGGCATGGTCTGGAATAAAATAAAGGAACAGAAGGAAATGGTTCCTCCGGCAATGGCTGCCAAACGGTACGCATCTTTAACCCTTTTATAATTTTTTGCACCATAGTTAAAGCTTTCTACCGGTTGACTACCCTGGGCAATTCCGATAATTACCGAGAAGAAAATCTGATTTACTTTCATGACAATTCCCGCACATGCAATGGGAATAGACTCTCCGTATACGGAAAGGGCACCATAATGTTTCAAAGAATTATTTAAAGCAATTTGCACTAACATCATGGCTAACTGATTAAAGAAGGATGCCATACCTATTGCTACAATGTCTTTTAAATATTTGAAATTAGGCAGAAAATGCTCTTTTAAAAGTTCCACCGTTTTGAAATGGCGCATATAATTCAAAACAATCCCTGCAGATGCCGCCTGTCCGATAATGGTCGCCAAAGCTGCTCCTGCCATTCCCCAATGGAACACCAAAACAAATAACGCATCCAAAACTACATTTATAACCGCACCTGTAATGTTAGAAATCATAGTCATTTTTGGACTTCCGTCAGCACGCATCAAATGTCCGCCACCGGTTCCCAAAAGTAAAAAAGGAAAACCTATGGATGTAATTCTTACATAAGGTATGGCATAAGGAAGTACATCCTGTGGAGAACCAAACAACAGGAGTAACGGTTCCAAAAAAATCTGGGCAATGATAAGAAGTATTGTTCCGCATACAATTAACATAGTAACCGCATTTCCCACAAAATAAGGCGCTGCCTTCTTATTTCCTTTTCCCAGATTCAGGTTAAAGCAGGATGCTCCACCGATTCCGAATAAAAGCGCCAGTGCAAGACATGATGTGGTAAATGGAAACGCAATATTGGTAGCCGCATTTCCCAAAGTTCCGATAGCATGTCCGATAAAAAGCTGGTCAACAATATTATAAAGAGCCCCTACCAGCATCGCTACAATACTGGGTATGGCAAATTTTACCATTAATTTTCCAATGGGCGCTGTACCTAAGGTATTTGCTTTTGTTTCTGTCATATCCAAAACCTCTGCTTTCCGTTATTTGTAACTTTTCAGAGCCAAACGAAATAAACAAAAAATTTGCGCTATATGCTTGCCCTGAATTATTACCCTATCTTTTATAATAGCATAATACCGCTTATATTTCATAGATATTCTTATATCATTTCTGATATTTCATTGTTTTTATTTTGCAGTGCTTTTCATGAATATATTTATATTCCTTCTAAGAACTATTAATTCTTCCTTTTTAGGCTTCTTAAGTATTCTTTCTGCTCCTTAGCAATACGATAACTTTCCACAGATTTCTGAATAGCTTTGTTATGTGTCCACATATCCAGCCTATGGTTTTCTATAAAAGGCAATACCGCCTCGTACTGTTTTGCCAATGCCGTAGCAAAATACCATGCAATCATCATGTTAATGTAATACTCTTCACTCCGGATTTCTGCTACCATCCCCGGATATTCTATATTAAAATGCTCATCCAAAAAATACTTCATTAACATCCCAATAGAAAACCGTACCGTGTATGTCTTATCTGACACCATCCACTTACGGATATCTTCCAACAATTCCTTCTCATGGTTCTTAAATACCTTGGGAAGCAACTGATCACAGGTTGCCCAATTATCCACATAAGGAAGAAACCGTTCCACTTCTTCCAAGCATCTTTCATAATCCTTTATTTCAGAAATAAGAAAGGCATGAAGCTGATTTTCATCAAAATATTGATGTGGTAAATCTTCTAAAAATTCAGAAATCCCTTCTGTCTTTGCCAACTGCTTTGCATATTTTCTAAGTTCAGGCGTTCTGACTCCAATCACAGTTTCATATTCCACCGTTGGTATCAGTTTACTTTGAAAATCCCGATATTTTATATCCTGCATGGAAAATAGTTGTTTTCTGATTTCTTCTATCACTTTTAAGTCCTTCTCTCATTTTTATCCAAAATAAATGGGCTGTTGCAAAATGAACAGCCCGAAGATTTAAGTTATCCTACTTGTACGCATCTGTGAGACATTGTACATTGAAGAGCGGACTTATAGTCCGATATTCAAGTACAATGTAACGAACAGCAAGCGAACAAGGGATACTTAAATCTCCGACTGGCATTTGCAACAGCCCTTGTTTTAGTTACATCAATTTACGGAACATTGCTTCAAAGTCAGCAATATCAGCTGCTTTTGGATTTCCCGGTGCGCAAGCATCTGCTTTTGCAGATTCGCAAAGGAATGCCAAATCATCTTCTGCAAGTTTTTCCAGCTTGGTAGGAATTCCTACATCAACAGATAACTGCTGTACTGCATCGATAGCAGCTTTTCTATATGTATCCTGATCCATACCTGTAGTATCTACACCAAATGCTTCTGCAATTGCTTTGTATTTTTCGCCTGTACATTCTTTATTAAAGTCCATAACGATTGGAAGCATCATTGCACATGCAACACCGTGTGGTGTGTCATATACAGCACCCAGGGTATGTGCCATAGAGTGAGCAATACCAAGACCTACGTTAGAATATGCCATAGCTGTTACATACTGGGCAAGAGCCATTCCTTCACGTCCGTCAGGATCATTTGCTACTGCTCCACGAAGGTTTTTCGCGATTAATTTAATTGCTTCTAAGTTAAGACAGTCAGAAAGTGACCATGCTGCTGCTGTTGTATATCCTTCAATAGCATGGGTGAGAGCATCCATACCTGTGGAAGCTGTAAGACCTTTTGGCATGGAAGCCATCATATCAGGGTCAACTACTGCAATATCAGGAATATCATTATGGTCTACACATACAAATTTACGTTTCTTTTCTACGTCTGTAATTACATAGTTAATAGTAGCTTCTGCACCTGTACCACCGGTTGTTGGAACAGCGATCGTAAATACGGTACGGTTTTTCGTTGGAGCTACACCTTCCAAAGAACGAACATCATAATATTCAGGGTTATTTACGATGATACCGATACCTTTACCTGTATCCATGGAAGAACCGCCACCAATAGTAATCATAAAGTCAGCACCGCTTGCTCTATAAGCATCAACACCATGCTGAACATTTTCGATAGTTGGATTTGGTTTAATATCTGTATAAAGTTCATATGCAATTCCGTTCTGTTCAAGAAGATCTGTAACCTTTGCTGTTACACCAAATTTTACAAGATCCGGATCAGAAGCTACGAATGCTTTCTGAAATCCTTTGGATTTGATAATTCCCGGAATTTCATTAATTGCTCCATGTCCATGATAAGAAATACCATTCAATACAAAACGATTTACTGCCATAATAATCTCTCCTTTTTGAATAAAATAATTCCTAACCATTCAGAAAACGCCATTTTCCAAACAGTTAATATTTTGTTAAAATGTATCAATAAAATTATAAATTATATTATGGTTGTTGTCAATTTGAACAAAAGATACATTCCTGTTCTAATTTAACATTTTTCTTCTCTTGTGTAATTCCTCTATTTCTCCATATACTTATTTAAATATGGCACAAACACATCATAAAATTTCTTACTCCACTGCACATGGTACTCCGTCATCTTACCCCAGACATTTTCATTGGCAATTCCCAAATCCGAATTTTCAACATATATTTTTGAAGATTTATCATCATCATCTCTATCCCAGTTTAATTTTTTCTCCAGCTTACTTTCAATTTCATCTTTTTTAGAGTATAAATAATCATAAATCTTCTTATTATTATCTTTATTGGAAGAACCTATATAAAACTGCACTTTTGCCATATTCTGATTCGCAATACATCGAATCGTAATTCCTACATGTCCTACAGCCCCTCGAATCCAAGACTTAGGTTTTTCAGAAGCTTTTACATAATAAAAACATTTTTCCCCATGAACAGAATGTAATGCTTCTATCGTCTGTTTCCAATATCTTTTATATACCTCCCTACTGCCTTCCGGTTCTTCATTATCTTCCGTTTCCGCTTTATTTTCCAAATAGAAAATCAAATCACTTTCTTCCAATCGATACAATGCAAAAAACCTTCTAAGAAGAGCCAGCTTGCTGGTGGTGCTTGTTTTTGTCAATGCATGAATTCCATCTGCAATCTCTACACTGCTGGGGAAATCTTCTTTCCTGAAACTCACATGAACGGATAAATCATCTCTGTTACTACTTTTTGCAAGTTTTGTTAAAACAGCCTTATCCTCCTGGTGAAGAATCTGTAAAACTTTTTGATACATTTCCGCCCAGCTGGAAACATTTTCTTCATTATTTTTTAAAGTAAATTTCACAATATTACGTCCGGTTAAATCTGTTTCATCTTCCAAAGAATATATATCCATCTGTTTTTCTTCCGGTTTGTATTCATCCACTAAATATTTGTTAAATATCTGCTTACTTAGTTGTATATTCTCCGACACTAACACTTGTTCTTCCAACAGATTATACATAGCCAGAAAAAGTAACGATACCGTAGTAAGACGCTGCTGCCCATCAATAATCAGACGCTCATCGGAATCATAATCATGCACCGAAACGATACTTCCAAAAAAATGGGAAGGATGCCCATTCTTAATTAATTTCTTCAAATCATCATAAAGCTGCTTACAGTTTTCTATCTTCCAATCATAATTTCTTTGATAAACCGGAATCACAAAACGCTTATCGGAACCTTCCATAAATCTAACTAATTTTTCTGCTTCACCTTTCATGCCTATTTCCTGCTTTCTTTTGTAAAATTTCTATATCTACACATCATAAAAGAACAGTTCCATACTCCTTATCTTTCAGCTTACAAATATCAATCCTTCAAGCATCCCACCGGAACTATTTTCACGCCATTATCCGTTGTATATCCAACCGGAGCAGTCGCACAAATCACAATTAAAGCAGATGGTTCCCGATAGATAGGTCTGGGATGATCCGGATTTTTTAAGGCTTCTTCATTGTGTTTTCTAATCACGTCTCTGAATCTCAAAAGTGACTTTTCCGCTTCCGGAATCTTATTTATCCCTGTTTTTATCTCAATCAGAGCATATCGTCCATCTTCCATTTGATAAACGGCATCTGCCTCAAGACCGGTATCATCTGTGTAATGAAGTATCCGCGAATTATGTGCTCCCGCATACACTAACAAATCACGTAAAACAAGGTTCTCAAAAACATGCCCAAACAAATCCAAATCATTATTAAAATAATCCGGATTTAGTCCTAACGCAGCAATCCCAATGGAAGGGTCAACAAATATATGCTTCTTTCCGCTTCGTATTGCAGTCTTGGATCTGATCTGGGGAGTCCATGCATCAATATCCTTTATAACAAACAACTCTTCCAGTTTTTCAACATAGGAATCAAGTGTTACATCTGTAACGTTTTGTGTCGCCTTTACATCTGCATATATACTTGTTTTCTTTGCTTTTGTTGCCATATTTCGCGCATACGACCATAGCAGCGTTCTCGCCCACTCTGGATTTCTTTTTACACCGTCAATGGCACTAATATCCGTTTGATATATCTGTCTGTAATAATCCTTTGCAATTTCTAATTTTGCCGCTTCGCTTTTTAAAGCCATGCATCTTGGCCAGCCACCACGACATACTGCAAAAAACAAATCTTCTAGAGATAAATCGGATAATGCACCTTCAAACTCATATTCTTCATTTTCCACAATCTTTGACAACGAGATTTGTCCATTAGATTCTCCTGTTTCCCATAAAGTCATTGGATACATCTTTATTTCTGTAATCCTTCCTGTACCGGTGTGCGGTGTTTCTACTTTTCTGCTTGAAGAACCGGTTAAATAATATTCCCCAACATTCTCAGGATTATCATCACAAGCTTTACGTATTGTACCCCAAATTTTTGGTGCATCCTGCCACTCATCAAACAATATAGGTTTTGCATTCTTTAAAAATAATCTTGGCGAAGTTTCAGCAACCGCTAAATATCCATCTCTTTTTTCTTCATCCTGAAACTCAATAATTGTATTACATCGTTCTTTCGCCGTTCTGGTCTTTCCGCAACCTTTGGGACCAATAATATTAATTGCATTAAAGGCTTCTTTACGTTTATTCAGTTCATCATCAACTATTCTTCTTATATATTCCATCTAAAAGCACGCTCCTTATATACATTATTATATCTTGTTCCTCTTTTTATTCAAGTTTATTTTGTATTTTTCGGCACTTTTATTTTGGGTTTTTCGGCATTTTTATTTTAGGTTTTTCGGTATTTTTATTTTGTATTTTTCGGCACTTTTTTGGCTTTTTCGCCACTTTTTACTTATATGTTCTACACAGTTTAACTACTTCTATATTAATTTTTGAGTCCCCTCTATTCCACTACTCTGCTTTTTAAGCATATATCTTCTCTTCCCACTCTTTTTCCTTAAACCCGGTCAGAACAAAATCTTCTCCCACAACCAAAGGCCTTTTCACTAACATTCCGTTAGTTGCCAATAATTTTAACTGTTCTTCTTCTGTCATGGACGGCAATTTGTCCTTCAACTTCATATCTTTATAAATTAATCCACTGGTATTGAAGAACTTTTTCAGTGGCAATCCGGATTTCTCATACCATTCCTTTAATTCTTCATAAGTAGGATTTTCCTCCACAATAGGACGTTCTGTGAAGTCCACCTTATTTTCTTCTAACCATTTTAATGCTTTCTGGCAGGTACTGCATTTTCTATAAACTAAGACTAACATTTGCTTTACTCCTCTTCATTTTCTACACACTCTCATCCACCTTGGCACCCTTAATATCTTCCGCCACCAGCTTCATTTCATTGACAATATTTTTAATTTCCTGTTTAATCTCATCCTTCAACTGTCCCATGTGAACCAATTCTTTCATAGGCATATTTTCTAAGAGTTCCTCTGTCTCTTCTGTTTTTTCCTTCTGACTCTCTATAAATTCTTCCTTTTCTTCCTGAATTTCTTCCAGTTTTTCTGCCTTTTCCCGTTCTTCCTTAGACTCTTCATCAATGGTATCCTTGACTTCTTCCATAATCATTCCAATGATTTCTTTGCTTGATGCATCCAGAATAGCCTCTGCTTCCTTCTGCGCTTTTACCATAGGTGCATGTTTTAAACGTTCCAACTTAGTTCCCCTGATAATGGCATTTTCCACTAAGATTTCTTCTTTATTTTTATCCAAATCACTTTGAAAATGATTCTTCTGGGCATCCCATTCTCTTTGACGTTTCTGATATTCTGTCAGACCTTCGCTTTCTAACCGGGATATTCTTTCATATTCTTCTTTGGTAAGTTCTTCTCGTCCTCCCCTTAAGCATCTATCCTTCTTCCGAAGCAGTTCTAAGTCCTTTTGCTCTTGACTGTCCGCAGTAATTCCATACTGCTTCATTAATTCATCCTGTTGCTTGCTGATATCATTAATCAGGCTCTGCAATTTTTTATTTTCCTGTTCTAAAGCTGCAATTTTATCTCTTCTTTCCAAGAGTTCATTATCAATCTCCTGATCCCCGGCAAAGGCATCACTTACCACCTTCATTGCTTTTTCCTGCGCTTCTTTTTTCTTTTGAAGCAATTTATTTTCAAACAAATCCTGATTCAGATTTCCTGCGAAAAAGTCTGTTCTCTCTTCCTTTTTATACTGTTCCTCACGAACCTGATTTTCCTGTTTTATAGTTTCTCCAATAAATAGATTTTGATGATTTGAAATTCTCATATCCTTCCCCCTATTCTATCTTTCTGAATTACTATAATTACACCATCTTACATAACCACATTTTCTATAATATATATCGTTGTCTTATGCTTAATTTTTATATTATTTTCTTAAATTAACATTTTCATCTGCATTTCTTTTCCCTCTTCTACACTATCTGATATTCAAAAAGCAGATAAAACCTCTTTTATATTCTTTTTCGTATGCTTGTACCTTTCTACTTTAATCATTTTCACTGGTATTAAACAGATTATTCCTCTACAAATTTAACTTTAATCTGCAACCTTCTCTTTATCTCAACATTTTCATCAGCTTTAAGCAGATTATTTCTTCATAAATCTAAATTCAATCTGCTTCTCATCGCCATCCCCCTATATTCTTTCCCCATAAAGCAGATTAAACTTCCATTCTCCCAACTTCAATCCCCTTTTCCTACACTCTCTTCCTCTCCTACACTTGATCTCCTATTTCTTCTCCTACACTTTTCCTTTCGGCACTTCATTTCCCCTTCTTCTCCCCTTCATTTCCCCTTCTCCCCTCCATTTCTCCTTGCACAAATCCCTATCTTGTCTTATCCTAAAAAGAAAACCCAAGGAGCATGCCCTATGTCATTCAACTTAAACACCATCACCATAGAAACCATTCTTCCCATCATCCGGGAGGTAGCGGATAAATATTTAACCAGAGAGGATTCCCAGCATATTACCGTAAAAGGAGATTCCAACTTCGTTACGGAGGTAGATACCAATATTGAAAAAGCCATGAAGGAACGCTTGTCTTCTCTTTACCCTGAAATTCAGTTTATGGGTGAGGAAAGTGACAATGAAAATATTGATTTTTCCCGTCCTTTTTGGATTTTGGATCCGGTAGACGGTACTTCCAATCTCATCCACGATTTTCAAAACAGCAGTATGTCTTTGGCCCTGGCTGTAGAAAAGCAGGTAGTATTTGGTGTTATTTATCACTACTCTACCAAAGAATACTTTTACGCCAAAAAAGCACAAGGTGCCTATCTAGGACATGCTTCCTCAGCTCATTCCTTAAACCGGGATACCTCACTTGATACAGCCCCTGTTTCCATTCATGTAAGCAACACTACGGAACTTTCCCGTTGCCTTGTTTCCTTTGGCACCAGTCCTTACGATAAGAAAACTTTGGGTGAAAAAAACTGCGAAACCCTGAAACAGATTTTCTTCTTATGCGAAGATATCCGCCGCATTGGTTCCGCAGCCATTGAATTAGCTTATGTGGCAGCCGGCCGTGTAGATATTTATCTGGAACGCAACTTAAAACCTTGGGATTATGCAGCTGCCATAGTCATCATCGAAGAAGCCGGCGGCATCATCACCGATTATCAGGGACAACCCATTGATATTTCCAAACCTTGTGATATCTTAGCCGGAAACAAGACTGTTCACCAAAAGCTACGCCAAAATATTGAACTTTAATATTGGTTTTTAAAGACACCCTATAAAAAAGGGCTGGTGCAATATGATCAATTACTCAACTCCGTAACTGACATATGCACCAGCCCTATCTTATTTCACACTATCTTAAATTACTCATGTACTACCGTACCGTCTTTGGCTACATTAACAGGAAATTTAGCACTATACTTATTTACAAGTCCTATAATTTCATCCCATCTTGCTCCTTCCGGTATGGTCGGACAATAGTCATTGCTATTATCTTTGGTACTGATTCGGCAAGGGATTACCTTAAGCTGTAACTCTCCCACCAGACCTTCTGAATCAAAATTTGCGGTTGCCTGTACAATCATGGCATTTTTGTCCTTCGGATTTTTATGTCCTCCAAAGCTGAAATTTCCAAGGCTGTATATAATGTATTTTCCATTATAATAATCAATTCCCTGTAAAACATGGGGATGGCATCCTACTACCAAATCAGCTCCCCAGTCAATACATTTTCGCCCCAGTTCCACCTGATACTCTTCAGGATAATGATGGGTCTCTTCTCCCCAATGACAGCAAGCCAAAATCAAATCTGTACTTTCTTTTAAACTTGCAATTCCATTTTGCAAATAAACCTCTACCTGTTTTTCATCATATACTTCATTGACCGACACAATACCGATTCTGATTCCGCTGTCGGTTACATAAATTCCCACATTTTCATCATAGGCATATACCACATTTACATCATTAAATGCAGCTATGGTATCATCCACTCCCTGCTGCCCATAGTCAAAACGATGATTATTTCCAAAGGACACGGCTTCCACAGAGCCTTCAGTTAAAACAGCTTTATATTCCGGGTTTCCTTTAATATTATATTCCTTTTCCTGAATATCCTTCGAATCTGTCAGTACCCCTTCAAAATTGACTAAAGTTAAATCATCTGCTTCGAAAAGACTTTTTACATTTTGGAAAAAGTATCCTGCCCCATATTTGTCAAAATAATCATTAAAGGTTCTTTCATAGCTATGTACAGATAATTTCCCGAAAGAACAATCTCCTGCCAAAGAGATTACAACCTCTGCCGGTTCCCTCACTGTAACTTCCGTGGAAACTTCTTCTACTACCGGCATTTCTACCATAGGTACATCTTCTACCGGTATTTTTTGAAGCACCTTTCCTTCTTCTGCCGCCAGTACCGTCTCTGCATTACCGCTTTTACTGCTCTGACCATCTCCACCGGAAGCACATCCCATAAAAACTGCCAGACCAAGCAGAATTGCCGACACCATTAATTTATATTTCATATTTCTCATACATCTCCTCAATTACTTTTACCACGGCTTCCAAGCCATCTTTATCCTCTTCATTAAACCTTGCAAGTTTTGGACTGTCAATATCTAAAACCCCAATAATCTTTCCAAAAGCATGAATAGGCAAAACAATTTCTGAACGGGATGCGCCATCACAGGCAATATGTCCCGGAAACTCATGTACATCTTTTACCAGCATTACCTCATCCTTTTCTACTGCAGTTCCGCAAACACCTTTTCCGATTTTTATTTCCACGCAGGCAGGCTTTCCCTGAAAAGGTCCTAACACCAACTGCCCCTGTTCCACAAGATAAAATCCTACCCAGTTAATCTCTTCCATTGCCTGATTTAATACCGCAGAAGCATTGGCAAGATTTGCCAGAGTATGAGGACAATCCTCAAACAAACCCTTCAACTGCCAAACTACTTCTTCATACATTTCTTTTATACTCATAAACAAAACTCCTTCATTTGATTTGCATACCGTTCCACATACTCTACAATCACATAATCCGGCTGTATTTCTTCCAACATTTGTGGCATATAATCTGTCCTATGTATCACATATACCTCCTGATACAGTTCGCACAGGGCAGGTATCATGGCAGTTCTGAAAGAATCCCCTATGAGAAAAAGTGATTGGGAAAGCTTTGCATCGGCATTGCTGTAATGCCATACTTCTTTGTTAAACTGCGTAACCGCATATTGATTCCAATCTATCTGAACAGTTCCTTCCACCTCATATTCCATTTCATCATCAAAAATATAATTCAATCCTCCCAGATGTGCCAAATCGCTCCAGGCCCCTTCATGGTAATTGCCTTTTAAAGGATAGGAAAGAATCTGCCTGTTTTCCAGTTTCTCTGTTGCAATATGAAAGCTTTGCAAAATACTGCCTACCGCTACATATGCTCCCAGCTGATTCCAATGGGAATCGTAAGGATAATATAATTCATACTCAGAGGCCAATTCCAGCATATTCTCTTTGGAAGAAAGAATCCTTACTCCGTTGTTTTGCAAATATTCTACCAATAAATCCGTATTAGAAACCGGATTATGAACATAAAAATCTGCCATATAATCGGGATATACGTTTTCCTTGTTGGGTGCCACCAAAATAGCTGTCTGTATTCCCTTCTCTTCCATCTGAATCTGATTTACAAGAGTAGTATACAAAAACTCTTTCATTTCCTCTTCCGGATATCGCTTGGTTCCCTCATAATCTGCAATGGAGTCACCGTCACTTTTTTCCACATAAAAAAGCCAATCATCCTTCCCTGCCACAACCTGTTCTGAGGGAATTTCCTTTAACGTATAATACACATACATGGAATGCAGGGCATTTAGATTTTTCTTCTCAAAAACCTGATCATACCATGCCGAATCCACAGTATCTATATACTCATCAAAAATCTCTGTTTTGGACAGTGCTTCATTTTCATGAGCCGTAAAAACCATAGTATCTATATTTTCAAAAAATTGTTTCCAACATAAAAAAGAAAAAACAAACATGAGCAAAATAATGATCACTATATGCCCCTGCAAAAATTTTCCTTTCTCCTTCATAATTCGCCTCCTGCCGTTTCAAGTCCTGATACCGGCAATTCTACTATAAGTACAATCCTTTTGCTTTTAAAAATTCCCATAAATGTATGTAGTATAGGAAGAACTGATTACTGCAGATATTGCCAGAACAAAAATCACAATCATAACCATACCTTTAAAAAAGCTACAAATTCTGTTCTGCATATACTTCTCAAATACCTTTTTCCACGGAAAACATAACCCAGTCGCCACAAGAAGATATGGTATAAACGCTACCGCCCTACTTTCCACGCCTCCCCGGGAACCGATTCCAAACATACCTGCCAGATATTTTACTGCCACAGTCAGGCTGTCTGCCCGAAAAGGTACCCAAAGTAAATTAATGAAAAAGAGCGCATAAATGTGGCTGTACCATTTGCTTCCTATTTCCTTCATAAAAGGAAGATACTTTTCCATGGTAAGGAGAAGAAAATATCCCATTCCCCACATAATAAATGACCAACCTGTACCATGCCAGATACCGGTCAACAACCAAACAACCAAAAGATTCAGGATATGTCTGGAAACCGTGCACCGGTTTCCTCCAAGCGGAATATAAACATAGTCCCGGAACCACTGACTTAAAGAGATATGCCATCTTTTCCAAAAATCAGAAATACTTTTTGCCTGATAGGGATTGTTAAAGTTATTTCCTATTTCAAATCCCAACAACTGTCCGATTCCGATTGCCATATCGGAATAACCGGAAAAATCAAAATATAATTGTAAGGTATAGGCTACAGAACCAATCCACAAGCCTGCACAGGAAAAGCTTTTTCCTGCGGTAATGCCATCAAAATAATAATTAGCCAAAATAGCAAGTTTATCCGCAATAAGCACTTTTTTTCCCAATCCCAGCACAATCTTTTCCATAGACGCAGAATAAGGAACCGGGCAATTACCTCCCATTAACCCCTTTTTAAAATTCCCGAATCTCATAATCGGACCGGAGGTTACCGTTGGAAAGAAAGTCAGATAGGTATATACCTCTAAAAAAGAAACTTTTCCGGTTATCTTTCCGGAATAGACATCACTTAAAAGAGAAACTGCCTGAAAGGTAAAAAAGGAAATCCCCAAAGGAATAATCATCTTATGATAAACCGGCTGACGGCCCAAAAGGGAATTCAAATTACCTATGACAAAACCGGAATACTTCACAAACAATAAGGGAAGTATGGTAAGAACCAGAAACAACGCAAAAAGGCTTTTCTCTCCACTCTTTGCTATCACTTTACAAAACAGCCCCACAAAAAAAGCAAATCCGCACACAAAGAAGAAGGCTCCAATGCCTCCCCAAAGATAGAAAATACTATTCATTAAAATCAATAAAATTATTTTTACATTATTTTGTTTCCCGGTTAAGGCAGCTAACAGCAGAAACCAAGGCAACAATCCGATTAAAAATATACTGGATGTGAATGTCACGTCTTTCTCCTTTGAAACGATTTCATCAATCTTCTTTATATTGGTAGATTATTTTACCATCGATTATAGTATATAATGTTTTTGTAAAAACTTCCATGGGATTTCCTGAAAAGATAGCAATATCTGCATCTTTTCCCACCTTCAAACTTCCCACTCTTGATTCCACCCTACATATTTTTGCAGGATTAATGGTAATGGCCTTTAACCCATCTTCCATCGGCAGGCCATATTTTACCGCCAAGCCGGCACAAAGAGGCAGATGTCCAATCATACTTACAGGATGGTCTGTAGTAATGGCAAATAAAATTCCTGCTTCGTTTAAAACTTTATTAGTCTTAAAATTCATATTTTGTATTTCCAATTTTGACCGGGAGGATAAATCCGGTCCTACAATCACAGGAAACCCACTTTTCTTCACCTCATCTACCACCAGATGGCTTTCCGTTCCGTGATCCAAAGTCATATCCACGCCAAACTCTTTTGCAATCCGGATTGCGGTCAAAATATCATCTGCTCTGTGAGCATGGGCCTTTAATGGAATTTCTCGGTTTAATACCGGAATCCATGGCTCCATTTCAAAATCCAACTCCTCTAATTTCCCACTATCCTTTTTTTGTTTATATTGCACTGCTTGGAATAAAATGCTTCTGAGAATAGCTGCCGTTCCCATTCTTGTGGAAGGATATTTCCCTTGATCTCCATAAGCAGTTTTAGGATTTTCTCCAAATGCAACCTTCATAGCGGCAGGTTCTTTTACTACCATATGATCTACACATCTTCCCTGGGTCTTTAAAAACAAAAATTGTCCTCCCACCACATTGGCGCTGCCCGGTCCTGCCATAACCGAGGTAATTCCGGCTTTGATGGCTTCATGAAAAGCCGGGTCCATGGGATTTAAGGCATCCAAAGCACGAAGATAGGGAGTCACCGGATTAGTTCCTTCATTACAATCATCCGCTATCACTCCCCATTTTTCTTCCGATATTCCGATATGGGCATGGGCTTCAATTAATCCCGGCATCACCCAGGCACCCTTAACATCTAAAATTTCCTCTTCGATTTCTTCTGTCAAACCATCCTCAGGAAACCCTGCATTACCACTTTTTTTCTCTAAATAAGACTCCATGGAACCCAATTCTTCAATCTTATTTCCTCCGGTTCTGATATATCCGCACTCTATTATTTCATCTTCCATTGTAAGAATTCTGCCATTAATAATAACCATGATTTCACTCCATTTAAAAATATATTATTTACCAGTAATATATCCCAAATAAAATGAAGCTATCCAAAAAGGTGCTGCCGCACAAATCCGACAACACCTTACTTTTTCATTGCTTTCTTTTCTTTTAAGGATTATTATATATTTAGGAAAATAAATTGACTGTTTTCAAATATATTGCGGAGGGAAAACACCCATGAAGGGAAAAAATAATGCTATTAAAACTCCTATGTCCGAGGAAAAAATTTTTAAAAGTATGATGACTGCGGTCTTTTTAGTTGCTGCTCTTTTCTTTGTAAAAAATATTATCAGCAAAGCCTGGACCGGTGCTATTGTTATCGGAGTTTGTTTGGTAGTTTTTTCAGTTACTGTAATTCTTATGAAAAAAGGTAGCGTCAATGCCAAAATGCAACAGTTAGTTTTATGTTTAAGTATTGTGTTTTTGGTATTCTGTATTTCTTTAAACAGCGGTAATTATTATAGCGATGATTTTCCGCTTTATTTGGCGGTTATTGCTTTATCCGGTTTATACCTGGTTCCTAAGTACACCTTAATCCAGGCAGCCTTAATTGATATTCTGTTAATTGTTGCTTACTTTATCCATCCCGAAAAAGCTGACCCCTTCTCCCAGTACATGATGTGTGTGGTTATTTTAACCATTTGTGCTGTCTGTTTTTATATGGTAATCAACCGTGGACGTGCCTATATTGAAATCGGGGAAGGACGCGCTAAAGAAGCCGAAAAACTATTATTGGAATTAAAGAATGCAGGGGAAAAATTACAGGAAAATTGTGAACATTCCTTGGAAAGAATCTCAACATTGGAACAGGCAAATGAACGTTTGGAAGAAAGCATTGTATATTTAAGAGATGGTTCTTCCAGTATTACGCAGGGAACTATAGATATAGCCCAAACCTTTGACAGTATGCAAGGTACCATGCAGGCAACCCAACATAATATTACTTCCTTAAATACAGAAGTGAAAAAAGTAGAAGTTGCTTTAGACGATAACAAAAAGAATATGAAAGAAATGAGTTCTGAAATGCTAACCCTGAAACAAACCTTAGAAGCTACAGAACAGGTATTTACAACTCTTCAGAACGAAATTCATGAAATTGTGGGATTTACAAAAGAATTAAACAAAATTGCTAACAGTACCAATACCTTGGCCCTAAATGCTTCCATTGAAGCTGCCCGTGCAGGACAGATGGGTGCCGGTTTCGCTGTAGTTGCCTCCAAAGTTCAGGTATTGGCAGAAGACAGTAACCAATGTTCTTCCCGGATTGCCACTGTGGTGGATGCCATGGAACACCTGATACATACGACTTCCCAACAGCTTTCGGTAAGTCAATCTGCAGTAGATACCTCCATTAACTCCTTGAATGATTTCCAGGATAACTTTAAAACTCTAACATCCCAATTCAGCTCCTTATACCGTAATATTGAGGAACAGAACACTAATATTCAACAGATGGATTCCGGTTGTACAGAGCTACTGGATAAGATTGCTGATATGGCATCTTCTTCCGCAGAAAATGAAAATTCCGTAATAGCTATTACAGATTCTATTGATGTATATAAACATAATATTAACCAAATTGTAGACGACAACATTATCATCAGCCGCTTATCAGCTTCTTTACTGGAATCAGCAAGCCAATAAATAATGAAGGGTTTTAAGCAAAACAGCTTAAAACCCTTTTCTTTTAATATTCTTTCTCGTACCGCTCTACCATATCTAAAATTTCCTGACGATACTGGGGATAATCATTCATAGTGTTTCTGATTTCTTTCTGTGCTTCCGTTGCTAATCTCTTATTATATTCCATCTGTACACGAAGCTTTTGTCTCCGGTCAACTAACCCATGGCGGATTTCAACCATTTCCTTTGGGTCTAATAACGCAGCTGTCTGATGCAGCCAAATCTCCGGATCATGAAGCTGATAACGCTTTAAAACGGAAATCAACGACCTTTTATAATAACTGAGTTCTTCCCGGTTCTGAATGTCCTTACTTCTTTCTTCCTTTTCCTGCTGATATTTTTCCCACATGGTGAGTAATTCTTTTCCGCTGTTTACCTTGTATTTTAAATATAAGTAGTCTAACAGGTTTGTATTATTTACATAACGGATATTAACGGTATTTTTTAACAAAATAATTTTGTTAATTCCTTTTTCTGTTCTTTCCAACTGTTTCACATAGTCCAGATATTTCACATATAAAATGGTCAGTGCTAAAGCTCCTACCCCAATGGTAATTATATATCCTAACTGTGCATCCATTTCAAAACCATACTGTAAAATCAAAAGCATCAGAAGACATACCACCAATGCCATGGCACAAATAGTAATCATTCCTTTTACATTAGCAATATCCCGACGAAGTTCTCCCCTGCGATACTGATATGCCTGTTTTTCCCCCTCCAGTTTAGAAAGGTCTCCTTTAATCAAATCCCGATAATCTTCTGCTGCCTTCATATCTTTATAGGGCTTTGGCATAATGTTTTCATATTTTTCCATATGTAAAAACTGACTTTCCGTAAGTCTGCCTTTTTTCTCCCTATACTCTTTGGTCGCTTTTTCATATAATTGGATTTTCTTAGCATTCTCCCTGACACACTTTGCTTCTTCGGAAGGAAGGGCT
>JAFZGJ010000029.1 GCA_017555455.1 Lachnospiraceae bacterium | reverse complement strand
GGAAGTCTTAGAATAAGCGGAAGATTTATAATATATAGTTTTATGAAAGGATGTATTAATAAGTCTTTTGAGGAGGACATATTATGAAATCGAACGAAGAATATTTGGATGAATTGTTGAAATCTATGGGTGGAGATTCTAACGAAGATACTGCTCTTACCAGATTACAAAGTGATTCCATGGCTGAAGAGATAGAAAATTTGGGAGGCGATTTATTGGCAACAGCTCCATCACAAGAAGCAAATATGGGGAAAATGGATCAATCTTTGATTGACGCTTTATTGGCAGCTGCAGCGGGAACAGAAGATGAGGTAGAAGCAGAAAAGGAACCTACAATCATAAACCAATCAGAAATTGATGCATTTTTAGCGGCAGAAGCAGAAGCTGATGGAAAGATGCCGGAACAAGAAGATGCGGATATTTCTTTAGATTCTATGGAGCAGGAAGTAGAAGCAGATATTTCTTTAGATTCTATGGAACGGGAAGTAGATGCAGATATTTCTTTAGATTCTATGGAACAGGAAGGAACACTTGATATTTCTTTAGATTCTATAGAACCGGAAATAAAGGATGAGTTTGACATTTATGAAACTTCCGGTGGAGAAGGGGAAATGGATTCTTCTTCTATGTTGGCACAGTTAATGGCTGAAATGCAGGAAGAAACGTTGAAGGATGGCGACGATAGCTTTGAAGAAGATTCTTTATTAACAGAAGAAAGCATTGAGGCATTATTGAATGCAGCACAAAGCGGTAGTGACGATATGCTTGATGAACAGCCTATTTCTTTTGACATCCAGGATGATAGTGAGATGGCAGAAATTGAGGCTTTACTTAGTATGTCTGAAAATGAAGAAGTAATAGATGAGAATGATGCACTTCTACGCATGTTACAAGAGGCTGAGGGAGATGTTTCAGTTTCCGGGTTAGAGAATACAGAAGAGGATGCAGAATTAGATATGTCTCAATTAGAGACTATCTTAACACCGGAAACATCAGAGAATGCAGAAAAGACTGATGTAGCAAGTGAGGGAAAGAAGAAAAAGAAAGAAAAGAAGCCATTTAATATGAAGGGTTTCTTTGGAAAGATTTTCTCAGCTCTTATGGAAGAGGTTCCGGAAGAGGAAGAGAGTAAATCTCTGAATTTATCGGATGAAAACAAAGAAGTTTTGAATCAATTAGAGAAAGAAACTGAAAAGAAAATAAAGGTTAAAGAAAAAAAGGCTAAAAAGGAAAAGGCAAAAAAAGAAAAGCCGGTAAAAGAAAAGAAACCACCAAAAGAAAAGAAACCACCAAAAGAAAAGAAACCGAAAAAGGAAAAAGCACCATACATACCGGAAAAGAAAGTTCCAAAGAAAAAAGTTGTAGTTACGGTTGTTTTTGCGGCTTCTGTTCTGGCATTAATTCTTTTGATTGAATATTTAGTTCCTCCTATGTTAACCGTGAGCAGAGCCAGAACTGCTTATGATAAGGGAGAATATTATGAGGCATATAAAGAGTATTATGGGCAGAAATTGTCTGAGGAGGACGAAATCAGATTCCAGGGGGCAACAACTATTATGCGTATACAAAGCAATCTGGATGGCTATCATAATTACTTAAAGATGAACAAGGAAGTAAAAGCTCTTCATTCGCTTTTGGAGGCAGTACATGTTAAATTTGACGTATTTTTGAAAGCGGAAGAGTTTAATGTTCTTACACAGGTCTCTGCCATTTATAATGAAATTTTAGAAATATTAGGCAGTAAATATCATTTATCAGAAGAGGATGCTATGAGTATCATAGAGGAAGATAGTGATGTTATCTATACTCATAAATTGGAATCTATTGTGGAGAACGGTGAATATACAGGTAGCTTTTCTGATGTAAATCAGAATGATTTGCTTCCACAAGAGGAAGAATTATTCTAT
This sequence comes from Lachnospiraceae bacterium, assembly GCA_017555455.1. Lineage (GTDB taxonomy): Bacteria > Bacillota > Clostridia > Lachnospirales > Lachnospiraceae > SFDP01. The sequence goes on along the minus strand of JAFZGJ010000029.1, from coordinate 6,784 downwards.
AATTCGGGAGAATAATTAAAATATTTTTCCTGAATAGTTAGGAGAGGAAATAAAAAATATGGTCGCAATTATTGATTATGATGCCGGAAATATAAAAAGCGTTGAAAAAGCAATTCAGTTTTTGGGTGAAGAAGCTATTATTACCCGAAATGCAGAGGAAATATTAAGTGCATCCAGTGTAATTTTACCGGGAGTAGGAGCTTTTGGAGATGCAATGGAGAAGTTACATAAATATAATTTGATTCCGGTAATTCAGGAAGTTGTAGAGAAGCAGATCCCATTTTTAGGTATTTGTTTAGGACTTCAATTATTGTTTGAAAAAAGCGATGAATCTCCGGGAGTGGATGGATTAGGAATTTTACAAGGGAAAATTAAACGAATTCCGGATAAGGAAGAATTAAAGATTCCTCATATTGGTTGGAACTCTCTAAAATTTCCTAATGAGGGAAGATTATATCAAGGTATTGCAGAAGATAGTTATGTATATTTTGTACATTCTTATTATTTAGAAGCAAAAGAGGATGAGATAGTTGTGGCAACTACAGAGTATGGAACAAAGATTCATGCATCGGTAGAAAAAGGTAATGTATTTGCCTGTCAGTTCCATCCTGAAAAAAGTTCTTCTGTAGGACTTAAAATATTAGAGAATTTTTTGAGCATTTCCAAGGAGGATAAGTAATATGTTTACAAAAAGAATTATTCCTTGTTTGGATGTACATAATGGACGAGTTGTAAAAGGCGTTAATTTTGTGAATTTACAGGATGCCGGCGATCCGGTAGAAATTGCAGCAGCCTATGATGCAGCAGGAGCGGATGAACTGGTATTTTTAGATATTACTGCATCTTCAGACGGAAGAGAAACCGTAGTAGATATGGTTCGTAAAGTAGCAAGTAAGGTGTTTATACCTTTTACTGTGGGAGGCGGAATTCGTACTGTAGATGATTTTAAGATGCTTCTTAGAGAGGGGGCAGATAAGATTTCTGTAAATTCCTCCGCCATTGACAGACCGGAGTTGATATCGGAAGCCGCAGATAAGTTTGGAAGTCAGTGTGTTGTAGTGGCTATTGATGCCAAAAGAAGGGCTGATGGCAGTGGATTTAACATATATAAGCACGGTGGAAGGCTGGATATGGGCATTGATGCTGTAGAATGGGCAATGAAGGCTGAAAGATTGGGGGCAGGAGAAATTCTGCTAACCAGTATGGATGGAGATGGTACGAAAGCAGGATATGATTTAGAGCTTACCAGACGAATTGCAGAGAATGTTAAGATTCCCGTGATAGCATCCGGTGGTGCGGGGAAATTAGAGCATTTTAAAGATGCTTTGACTGTAGGGAAAGCAGATGCCGCTTTGGCAGCTTCGTTATTTCATTTTAAAGAACTTGAAATTTCACAGGTAAAAGAGTATTTGAAACGTGAAGGCGTTTCTGTAAGAATCTAATATTAAAATTGATAAAGGGACTGTTATAACAGTCCCTTAAAATGTCAGTAAGAGGTATTATGTTATGGCTATGATAAATAATGATTGGTTGCCGGCATTACAGGCAGAATTTAAGCAGGATTATTATAAAGAATTGTTTTATTTTGTAAAGCAGGAGTATGATAAGAGTGTGGTTTATCCACCGGCAGATGATATCTTTAACGCATTTCATACCACACCATTAAATGATGTTAAAGTGCTTTTGTTAGGTCAGGATCCTTATCATAATGTAGGACAGGCTCATGGAATGAGTTTTTCCGTACTTCCGGGACAGGATATTCCTCCTTCCTTACAAAATATATATAAAGAATTAGAAACAGATTGTGGCTGTTATATTCCTAATAATGGATATTTAAAAAAATGGGCAGATCAAGGTGTATTGTTGTTAAATACGGTATTGACAGTTCGTGCCCATCAGGCCAATTCACATCAGGGAAAAGGATGGGAGAAATTTACAGATGCAGTTATTAGAGAAGTAAATAAAATTGACAGACCCATTGTTTACCTTTTATGGGGAAGACCTGCACAAAGTAAGATATCCATGCTTAATAATCCAAAACATTTGATTTTAAAAGCACCACATCCAAGTCCATTATCTGCATACAGAGGATTTTTTGGATGTAAACATTTTAGTCAGGCAAATGAATTTTTAGTTGCCAATGGCGTAGATCCTATAGATTGGCAGATTGAAAATATAAATTAAAATAAGAAAATTGCAACTGTCCTTGCAGAACAAGTTTGTAAATGTGAATAGTGAAAGAAAAAATTGCAAAATCTCCCAGATTTATCCACAAATTTGGGGGATTTTTACATTTCTATAATTTTAGGTTTAATATTGGAGAAGAAATAAGGGAAGAAAAAGGGAAAAATTACTTGACATAAGGTATATAAAATAGTACTATTCAAAAGTAGTATCAAAAAGTACTACTAAAGTTATCTGTATGTGTGTTGGACAGAATAAAAAAATAAATGAAATTTAGATTTAATAATTGTTGAAAGCGAAATAAAAATCATGGACAAAACGGGTGTTATTGAAAAACTGATGAGCTTTAGCTTAAGCCGTCAGGAAGCTTTGATTTATTTGTGTTTATGGGAGCATGGTAAATTAACCGGTTATGAAGCAGGTAAGCTGACCGGAATTTCCAGATCTAATGTATATGGTGCGTTGAAAGCTTTGGCGGATAAAGGTGCGGCAGTAGTAACGGAAACAAATACCACTCTGTATAGTGCGGTAGAGCCGGAAGAATTTCTATCCAATATCATATTACATATGGAAGAAGATAAAAAATATCTTGTGGAACATATGCCTCAAAGTGTAAAATGTGAGGAAGGTTATATTACTATTCAGGGTTATCGCAATATTAAAGATAAAATACGGAATATGATTATCGGGTGTGATATGAGATTATATTTGGCAGCAAGTGGTAATATTATCAGGGAATTTGAAGATGTTTTATCAGAAGCAAAAAAGAGAGGGCTGAAAATTGTTTTGATGAGTGACAGGGACTGTAGTCATTTGGCAACAAAATTTTATCAGGATCAACCGGAAAACGGTCAAATCCGTTTGATTACGGATTCTGCTTATGTTCTGACAGGGGAGTTACAGGGAGAAAGTTCAGATACTTGTCTGTACTCAGGACAGACAAATCTGGTAACAATTATGAAGGAAGCATTGAGAAATAAAATCAGGCTTTTGGAGATGGAAGTATAAAAGAGCATTATTTATAAAATAGGAGAGTAGTGAGTATGATTAGAATTGGAATTTTAGGTTACGGAAATTTAGGAAAAGGCGTAGAAAGTGCCATTTGTCAGAATCCGGATATGGAACTTACCGCGGTATTTACCAGAAGAAATCCTGAGGATTTAAAAATCAGAATGGGAAATGTGCCTGTGTTAAGTGATACTTGTCTTCCGGAAATGAAAGATAAGATTGATGTTTTGATTTTATGTGGAGGAAGTGCCACAGATTTACCAAAGCAGACACCGGAATATGCAAAATATTTTAATGTGGTAGACAGTTTTGACACCCATGCAAAAATCCCACAGCATTTTGAAGCAGTGGATAAAGCTGCAAAGGAAAATGGTACAATAGCTATGATTTCTGTGGGCTGGGATCCTGGAATGTTTTCATTGAACCGTTTGTATGGAAATGTAATTTTACCGGAAGGAAAAGACTATACTTTTTGGGGAAAAGGCGTAAGTCAGGGACATTCGGATGCTATTCGTCGTATAGAAGGGGTAAAAGATGCAAAACAGTATACCATTCCTGTAGAAGCTGCCTTAGAAGCGGTTAGAAGCGGAAGCAATCCGGAACTTACTACCAGAGAAAAACATATCAGAGAATGTTTTGTGGTAGCTAAGGAAGGAGCAGATTTGGCTAAAATTGAGGAAACCATTAAAACCATGCCGAATTATTTTGCAGATTATGATACCATAGTTCATTTTATTTCAGAAGAAGAACTGAGTAAAAATCACAGCGGTATTCCTCATGGCGGTTTTGTTTTAAGAAGTGGTGTAACCGGTATGGACAAAGAGCATAAGCATTTGATTGAATATAGTTTGAAATTAGATTCCAATCCGGAATTTACTGCTTCTGTAATTGTTGCTTATGCAAGGGCTGCGTATCGTATGAACAAAGAAGGAATGAAGGGATGTAAAACCGTATTTGATGTACCTCCGGCATATTTAAGTCCATTATCAGGAGAAGAACTTAGAAAAAATTTACTGTAGGAGAATAAAAATGAGTAAGACACCTTTTGTAACAAAAGAGAAATTAGAAGAAATTGTAAAAACATACCCCACGCCTTTTCATATTTATGATGAAAAAGGGATCAGGGAAAATGCCAAGGCATTAAAAGAGGCCTTTAGCTGGAACAAAGGATTTAAAGAATATTTTGCAGTAAAGGCAACGCCTAATCCATATATTATTGATATTTTAAGAGAAGTGGGCTGTGGCTGTGACTGTTCTTCCATGACGGAGTTAATGTTATCGGAAGCTATGGGACTTTCAGGAGAAGATATTATGTTTTCTTCCAATGAAACTCCTGCAGAAGAATATGCCTATGCCTATAAATTAGGAGCAATTATAAATTTAGATGATATTACTCATATTGAGTTTTTGGAAAATATTGTGGGAACATTGCCGGAAACCATGAGTTGTCGATATAATCCGGGTGGAGTATTTAAAATCAGTAACAGCATTATGGATAATCCCGGAGATGCGAAATATGGTATGACTACAGAGCAGATATTTGATGCTTACCGTATGTTAAAAGAAAAAGGAGTAAAACATTTCGGAATTCATTCCTTCCTGGCAAGTAACACAGTGACCAATGATTATTATCCTACTTTGGCAAAACAGCTTTTTGAATTAGCAGTGGAGTTGAAAGAAAAAACAGGAGCCCATATTTCCTTTATCAACTTGTCCGGTGGTGTAGGTGTGCCTTATAAACCGGGACAGGCATCTAATGATATTTATGCTATTGGTGAAGGTGTAAGAAAGGCTTATGAAGAAGTATTGGTGCCGGCCGGAATGGATGATGTGGCAATTTATACGGAATTAGGAAGATTTATGTTAGCTCCTTACGGGCATTTGGTAACCACAGCCATTCATGAAAAGCATACCCATAAAGAATATATTGGTTGTGATGCATGTGCCGTAAATTTGATGAGACCGGCAATGTATGGTGCATATCACCATATTACGGTTATGGGAAAAGAAAATGAGCCCTGTGACCATGTATATGATGTAGTAGGTTCTTTATGTGAAAATAATGATAAGTTTGCAATCGATAGAGAATTGCCTAAGATTGATAAAGGTGATTTACTTGTGATTCATGATACCGGAGCCCATGGATTTGCCATGGGATACAGCTACAATGGAAAATTGAAATCTGCAGAATTATTATTAAAAGAAAATGGTGATGTGCAGTTAATCAGAAGAGCAGAAACACCAAAAGATTATTTCGCAACCTTTGATGGAACAGATTTTTATTCTAAATTGAAGTTTTAATAAAGGTTGTAATTAAAAATTGTTGAAAATTTATATAAAAAAGAAAAAATATAAAAAAGATACTTGTCTTTAGCGTGAAAGTGTGCTATGATTACATTCGGTCGTTAAAGACTAGCTGCAGGAGTGGCGGAATGGCAGACGCATCAGACTCAAAATCTGACGCTGGCAACAGTGTGTGGGTTCAAGTCCCATCTCCTGCATAAAAAATAGAGACAGACGAGAAAACGTCTGACTCTATTTTTTTATGTCGAGGAGTTCCTTGAACCTAGGGTTGAATGTCTCCTCGACATAAATGTTCCGTCGAACCTCATCTCCTGCGAAGAATGGAATGAGGTTTTCCGATGGACCAAGATAACCAGGGGATTCGTTTCAATATTAATGTAAGTAAGGTTGATACAATCAAAACCACAACACAGGTTAATAAATTAATCAGGTAAGAGGGTTCCAAGGAATCAGTGATTCTTACAGCACCAAATAATAACACATATCCGGAAATCAGATAGATTCCCATACTGTTACTTCCTATCAGGGAGAGGAGAGGAAATTTATAGTTTGGAAGCAGTACAAGTAACAATTTTCCTAATAGAATAAAAAAACAGCTTCCTATAAAACCGATGATGATTCGGTAAATATCAATTCCAATTTGCAAAGGTATATTTTTACCGATAAAATGAAAACCGGTGGTATAAATGAAACATTGGTCATTGTAAAAAGAGAATAGGAATGCAAAGATAATTCCTAAAAGGAAGATACAACCGCATAAGTTTTTAGTGGAAGACAGTTTCTGTATTAAGGGAATGTCCTTTTTGGTTATATAATCTGCAGAATAAAATGCAATCAGGTAGTATACTGCTGAGAATTTGTATACTCCAAGATTCATTCCATCGGGCAAAACAAAGAAGGATAACAGACCGAAAAGGTAAAGGAGGGCAGAATCCTTTAAGTAATAGTGCATGATGAAAACTAAAAGGAAGCACCAAAATACAGCCCACAAAAACCAACAGTTAACCCATAGTTTTTTTATAAAGTCTATTGCAAGAACAGATAGAGACTCATTGGGATAGCCTTGGAGGATGTTAGAAATATAAGCATAGCACAGCTCAAATATTGTCCAAAAAAGAATAGGTGTAAGGAGGGCAATACTTCTACGTTTCAGCAAAGCTGACTGTGCTTGTTTTCCTTGTGCACGGTTCATGCTTTGGCGTGTAAAATACCCGGAAATCAGCATAAAAAGGGGCATGTGGAAGCTATAAATAAATTGATATAGTTTATCCTGAAAATAAAGTGAGTT
>JAFZGJ010000028.1 GCA_017555455.1 Lachnospiraceae bacterium | reverse complement strand
CGGACTTTTGTTTGCCATTATTTTGATTGCAGTCATCATAGATAATCGGAAACTGTTATCACGTATTGACTATAGTCTTTTATTGACCTTTATTTTCTTCTTTATTTTCATTGGAAATATGGGAAGATTTCCGGCCTTTCGCGATTTTCTTGCAGGAATTTTAGACGGCCGTGTCACCTTGGTTGCGGTATTAAGCAGCCAAATCATCAGCAATGTCCCCGCAGCTTTATTGCTTTCCGGATTTACCAATGACTGGAACTCTTTGATTATCGGAACCAATCTTGGAGGCCTCGGTACCCTGATTGCTTCCATGGCAAGCCTGATTTCCTATAAACAGTTAGCCCAGAATTATCCCGATGTCAAAGGAAAATATATGGTAGTGTTTACTATTGCGAATATTGGATTTTTAATTATCTTATATGGTGTATTTATGCTTCTTGCTTAAAACGAAAATTCAGCCATCAAGTCCACAAACGTCTTGATGGCTGAACTATTATGCCAAGTTCTCTTCTATAAAGGGGCGTATTACAATGTCATGCACACATCCCTCTTCATTTTCGATACATGCCTTAATCATTTTTGCTACTGTTTCCGGTTTCAAATAACTGTGATTTGCCACTGCTCTGAAATTAGTATCCACACCTCCGGGATATACACTGCACACCCCAATATTATCCTTTTTGGCTTCTTTCAAAAGGATCTTACTGATTCCTTCCATAGCATCCTTTGCTGCACTGTAGCTTCCCGCCATAGGATTATTAAACAAACAACAGGTGCTTAAAATATTTACAAATAAGCCCGATTGTCTTTTTGCCATTTCCGGATAAAATTCCTGAATAATCCCTACCGCACTGACACAGTTTAATTCAAACATATAACGTAAATCTGCCAAATTAATATCTGCTACTTTATCTTTTTTTGTATTGGCACCGGCATTATTTACCACCACATCTATGGTTTCAAATTCTGCTTTTACATGTTCACAGAACTCATGACGTTTTTCATCATCGGTAATATCAAAACATTCATAGTACACATGACCCTCTCCCAATTCCTGCACCAATGCTTTCATTTTGTCCTCACTTCTTCCACAAAGTGCAAGGTTATATTGAGATGCCAACAAAACTGCCAATGCTCTTCCGATTCCATCGGTTGCTCCCGTAATTACTATTGTCTTTTTCATGTTAACCTCCATCTCAACCTTAATCGACCTTTTTAACTCTCTACATTCCCCAAAACAATAGATGATCTCGATTGAAATATATATTCCATATAAACCTGCTTTATCTTGGCATATTTTTCTCTCGGAACAGGAATCTTTCCCCCACACTCCATAATAATACTATGGGGTGCCAATGTCTGTATATGATCCATATTTACCAGAAAGGAACGATGGGGTTTCAAAAACATTCCATATATTTTTAATTTTTCTTCCAGTTCATTTATTCTCAGATTACATTCGCATTCTTCACCGTTGGTTAAATGTAAGATTATCTTTCGGTTCATCACTTCACAATATTCCAATTTTGATAATGCAATCTTAGTAATACCCATTTTGGATTTAAATACTAAAATATTTTTTTCAACCGTTTCAGCTTCCTTTTCCAATAATTTCAGTGTGAAAAACAAATTCTCTTTTTGTATAGGCTTCAAAAGATACTGATAAGCCCTTACAGAATAAGATTCCACTGCAAACTCTGTAGAAGATGTTAAAAAAATAATCTTCACAAAACTGTCATAAGTACGAATATCCTTCGCACACTGAATTCCATTAATTCCAGGCATAAAAACATCTAATAAAATGGCATCAAAATGTACTCCTCTTTCAATCTGAGTCACCAGTTCCAGAGGATTGGTATATGACTTATACTCTATATTACAATGATTTTCTTCTCCATACTGATTCAGCAAGACAGATAACTCTTTCAAAAAAACTGCATCATCATCACAAGCCGCGATTCTCATGGTACTCTCCATTTCAATATCTTAAACTATTTTATCATATAAAACAAGAGAGTGGAACTCACTCCCACTCTCCAACCTCTCGTTTATACAAAATATTTTTATTCGTTAATGTTTTCTGTTGCTTCCTCAATTGCAAGCATAGCATCTACAACTTCTCTTGGTTCTGCTCCAACCATACCAACAACAGTTCCGTCCTGCATTGTAATAGCCAAACCTTCTTCAATAACCTCCACTAACATGGACATTTCATATTCGCCATCGCTGATGGTATAAGTACCATCTTCACTAACAACCATGTCACCTGCACAATATACATTCTGTGTCTGGTCTGCAGATAAGATTACCATTGCACCTACTGTTTCTTCTTCGTTGAATGCAAAGTAATATGAATTACCTTCTTCGTCTTCACCATAACCTGCAATTGTTAAAATTGGAAGTAATTCCGCTAAAGACTGAATTCTGTTAAGAGTAACATAGGTCTCATCCATTGCAACTTCCAACTTAGCTAAAAATTCATCTGTTAAGTTTGCAGGATCTTCCAAAAGTACAGTAATATCGTCAATTCCTGTTGCTAATTCATTCATAACATTTACCAGTTCTTCATCTGCTAACAGTTCAGGAACTCCATTTGCATATTCAATAACTGCATTGTAATCATCAAGCATCTGGTTATATGCTTCGATATATGCCATCTGTTCTTCTGTGTAGTCACCGGTTGCTTCTGTAACCTCTTCTTCTGCAACCTCTTCTTCTACAGCTTCCTCTACTGTAGCTTCGTTTGTTACTGCTTCTTCTTCACCGCCGCCACAAGCGATTAAAGACATAGACATTACTGTTGCCATTAAAATAGCTAATAATCTCTTTTTCATTTTTTCTCCTCCTAAAAGTAATACTTTTATGATATGTAAATATAAAGCACTTCCATATCATGTGAGAATAATATCAAATTGTTTAAAGATTGAATCAATTTTTGCTCGAATGGTGTCTTTTTTTGTCCCAAAAGTACTAAAAATACAAATTAAAATCTAAAAAGCAAAATTCTTTTTTCCAGCATTTTACTCTTACAGTCCTAATAACTGACGTTTTTTAGCAGCAAATTCTTCTTCTGTAATAATACCTGCATCAAACAGTCCTTTATACTGTTTGATTTCTTCAATGGCATTATTTCCCACTGTTTCCGTCATCTGTCTTGTTGCAGGAGTCGCCTCTGCATCTGCACCATGAATTTCCTTTGCTCCCGGACACATAAACTGCATCAGATTCATTGCCAGTTCATGCATTCTTTCTGTTGCATTCTGATAATCAGAAATATAAGTATCTACACTTGGGTGAGTACTGCTAAATTTAGGTCCATATACAACTTCATTAACCTGTCCCCAATAAGGATGTTCAATTTCAATTTCAATATTGTAATTACAAAATGGTTCATTGCCGTCAAAACTGGGAATTTCCAGGTATCTTCTCTGATATGTTTCTCCTCTTTGCTCAGCAGCTTCCTCTTCCCTACGTTCCATATTCTTCATGAATTCATAGTGTTGACGTCTGGCTCTAAACTGCTCGATTGCAGTATACATACCTCTGGCCTTTTCCATAACATCACTATCATAACATTTTAATGCATTTCCCTGACTTGCAAATAAAAGTCTATTATCTTCCAAAATACGGAACCCCTTTAAACAGGAAGCTTCAAGCACCAATGCTTTCTTATCATTTTTCAAACGAAATAACCCGTGAGATGCATCCAAAACCAAATCTGTACTACTTATTCCATAATAAAACTCAAAGGTACTTGTAAATTGTTCCCTTAAAGGCTGATTTTGTTCATAATAACTCATGTACTGCATAAAGCTGTTCATTGTCATGGTATTCAGCATACCATCCGGCAAGTACACTTTTCCTGCACATTCTTTACAAATCGGTGTTCCCTCTACTTTTGTCGGAAATAATCTTGGTGTTGCTTCGCCACACACCGGGCATGGTTTTTTATTGTTACTAAATAAGCCCATTTTAAATCCCCCCTAAAATATAAGATAATAGTACTGCTTTTTACCTATTACCATCATATAATAAATGGTGGAAAAAATGGGCTAATTGTCCTCAATCGACATTTTTCAGTGCCGAATCGGCATTTTTCAACAACAAATTAACAAATCCTACATGGATACTCTTAATACAAATCTGTCTTCTACCACTTCAAACGTATAAATTCCCTCATATCGTTCAACCAAAGCACAGATACTTCGTACTCCAATTCCATGACCCGGCTGACTCGTTACCGGAATTCCCTGCACAAAAGTAATATCCGAATCGCAGGAATTGATAAACTGTAAAAAAAGCTTTTTATTTTTTTCAAAAGCAGATACTTCAATCTTCCCTTGGATCCCCTTTTCTTTCAAATTTTGGCAGGCATGTAATGCATTTTCCAATGCATTGGATAAAAGCACGCATAAATCACTTTCCGATATATGAATATTTTTAGGTATTTGCGCTTTAATAATAATTGGCACATTCTGTTCCTTTGCCCTTCCTGTGAAGGCTGAAAAAATCAGATTCGCTGCTTCATTTTCGCAAAATACCATTACCTTATTTGCTTCGATTTCTGAACATATTTTTTGAATATACTCCTGTGCCCGTTCTAACTGATTATTTCCAATACAGGCAGACAAATATTGCATATGATGACGCATATCATGCCGATATTCCCTGGTTTTTTCCTGAGATTCCCGCAAAGTATCAATTTCTCGAACCGCCTGTGTAATTTGAAGATTCAAGCTGTCCTGAGTTAATTCCAACTGATTACGGAGCCATTTTTCTTCCGAAGAACGGAGAATAAATACCAAATAAGCTATGCAGCATACAAAAGACATAAACTCTGCCACTACCGGAGTACCTTCCGTCATTAAATCCGTATATATCTGTGTAGCATAATCAAATAGATAATATACTGCCGGAATCAGACAAAACTGTGACTGCATCCACTTTGCATTATAAGAAATAGTGCGTACTGCAGGAGAAATATATTTTAGCAAAAGTAACAACAACGGAATTGTTATCATCAGCTCTGTAATTTCCTGTGTCACAGCATCTCCTCCCAGTATTGCCGTCACCAGCAATGCAAGCCAACGCCGTATCTGACAACAAAGATAGGCTGTCAAAACGGAAGCTGTTACCCATAGCTGCTGCTTTGTAAACAGATAAAGTATAATCATCAATGGCAGATGAGTAATTACAGGGTAAAACAATCTCACTGCTTCTATTTCCATAAAATAAATTACAATTCCCTGAACCGCCAAAAGTCCCGCCATGCTTCCTACTATAATAATTTGCTTTTTCCGGTTCCATGCAATGTCACAAAAGGAAGCTGAAAGAATCATCCCAAAAATAGCTACTGCAGTTCCGTTTAAAAGTGCAATAATATTCATAAGTTAATCCCCTATAAATATGGGTGAGTATAGGGTGCAGGTTCCGGTCCCACATATAACCCATAGGCATCACAAATCCAATAAATTCCGTCCACATTTACCCGACACCACTGATGACTCCATTGATTTTCATTCACATGCTCGTAGGGAATCCCAAGCATATTCAGACACAAACCGGTAGCTCTCGTACTTCCTGCACAGGAGCCCACTCCTATAACAAAATAACCATATGGATTATTATAATGTTTCACCGATGTGGTATATACTACCTTTCCACTGTCAATTCTCTCTCTAATCGCCACTGCAATATAAAACAACTGTACTTCAAGACTTTCCTGCGTCAGAGGTTTTACAATTTCCATTGCCACATCGTAAGCCGCCTGTAATTCCTCATTGGTACATTTCTTTTTCAAACTCTTTAAATTTGCCAAATCGGACATTGCCACCAGACCCATACTTTCTGCCAGTGCCTCAGCTGAAGGTAACCGGTTCTCTCCTCTTCCATAATTGAGATAGTGATTCAGCAATGCATTATAATCATAACCAAATGCTGCTTTCAAATCCGGATATGTATTTGCATAATAATCCGAATCAAATACGGTGCCATCCTCCAATGTCGTAGTTTTTGCTTCAACCGTAATATCCATTACAAAAAGCATAAACAATGCATAACAAAAAACTAGTATTTTACTGTTAAATTTTTCTCTACTCATGCTTTCTCCCTTGGTAAATATTTCTCCCTATTTTACATTCCAATTAATGTTAATCTAGATTTTAGCCATTTTTACTTTATAATACAAGTAATATATAAAAAAAGGCTTCTAATCTGCCCATTCCCCCCCCAAATCAACAACTCATAAAACAAACTTGCATCCTATTATAACAAATATAGATATGCAATCTGCTTTCAATAACCCTAATACAAGAAAGGCAAGTACACTCCCAAGAGAAAAGCATCCTAAACTACTTATTTTCATATTCCAATCCGTCATATTCTCTCAAATCAGCCATGAAATTACTAAATTTTTCATCCTAGCAATCAAGAATCTGAAAATTAATCTGCTATTCAGCCTGAAACTCACAAGTTTCATAGCATAATCTGCATCCTAATACAATCTATTTCACCCAACAATCTGCTCAAAGCACACTAAACCAATGTTCAATCAGACGCCAATCTGCCCAGAGCAAACTAATCCAGTGTTCAATCAGACACCAATCTGCCCAGAGCAAACAAACTAAGTCAGAAATATAAATAATACAGAAACTCGTATAATACAGAGACAGAAAAAACGCCGGTGCATTTGCACCGGCGTCATTCTTTAAATTAAGCCATATTCACTTCAAAAGCCAAATCATCTTCTTATTTCTTTTTTCCTAAAACACTTGCTACCGGAGCAACTGGTTTCTTTTCCGGAATCACAACTTTGTCTAATTTCCAGATATCATCCACATATTCCTGGATAGTTCTGTCAGATGTAAATTTACCGGAACAAGCTACGTTAAGGATTGCACTCTTAGCCCAACCTTTTTCATTTCTGTAAGCTGCTTCTACACGTTTCTGTGCTTCTGCATAAGACTTGAAGTCTTTTAAGATGAAGTAACGGTCAGCAACATTTGTTTCCATAGTATTAAGTAAAGAGTTGTAAAGTGAGCGGAATAATTCAGTATCCTGAGAGTAGGTTCCGTTAATTAACTGCATTAATACTTTACGAACGTCTGCATCGTTGTTGAAAATATCCATTGGATTGTATCCGCCATGGTTTTCGTAGTTGATAACTTCATCAGAGCTTAAACCGAAGATAAATGCATGTTCTGCACCTACTTCTTCTACGATTTCCACGTTAGCACCGTCCATAGTACCAAGTGTTAAAGCACCGTTTAACATGAACTTCATGTTACCTGTACCGGATGCTTCTTTACTTGCTGTAGAGATCTGTTCAGAAACATCTGCTGCTGCAAAAATCCATTCAGCATTAGATACACGGTAGTTTTCAATAAATACAACTTTGATTTTTCCGTTAATGGAAGCATCGTTGTTGATAACATCAGCTACAGCGTTGATTAACTTAATTGTTAATTTAGCAGTTCTGTAACCGGCTGCTGCTTTTGCACCAAAGATAAATGTTCTTGGGTAGAAATCCATTTCCGGATGTTCTTTAATTTCGTTGTAGAGATACATTACATGAAGAATGTTCAGTAACTGTCTCTTATATTCATGAAGTCTCTTAACCTGTACGTCAAAGATAGAACGAGGGTCTACTTCTACACCATTGTGTTCTAAGATGTAGTTAGCAAGACGAACTTTGTTCTGGTATTTGATGTTCATGAATTCCTGCTGTGCTTTTTCATCATCAGCATATACAGCCAATTTATTAATCTTTGGAAGATCTGTAATCCAATCTGCACCAACATGATCTGTTACCCAGTCAGCTAACAATGGGTTACCGTGAAGTAAGAATCTTCTCTGTGTAATACCATTTGTTTTGTTATTGAATTTTTCAGGCATCATTTCATAGAAATCTTTTAATTCCTGATTCTTTAAGATTTCTGTATGAAGTCTTGCAACACCGTTTACAGAGTAACCTGCTGCGATTGCAAGGTGAGCCATTTTAACCTGACCATCATAAATGATTGCCATTTTTCTAATTTTTTCCTGGTTACCAGGATATTTACGTTCGATTTCAATGATGAAACGACGGTTGATTTCTTCTACGATTTGGTAGATACGTGGAAGTAATCTGGAAAATAATTCGATTGGCCATTTTTCCAAAGCTTCAGCCATGATTGTATGGTTTGTGTAAGCACAAGTTTTTGTGGTAACTTCCCATGCTTCATCCCATGTTAAGTAGTATTCATCCATTAAAATTCTCATTAATTCAGCAACTGCTACTGTTGGATGAGTATCGTTTAACTGGAATGTTACTTTTTCATAGAACTTTCTGATATCATCATGATGTCTCATGTATTTAGCTACTGCTTCCTGTACAGATGCAGAAATGAAGAAATACTGCTGTTTTAAACGTAATTCTTTACCTGCATAGTGGTTGTCGTTTGGATATAATACTTCTACGATGTTACGGGCAAGGTTTTCCTGTTCAACCGCTTTCTGGTAATCACCTTTATCAAAAGAATCTAACTGGAAGCAGTTAACAGCTTCAGCATCCCAGATTCTTAATGTATTAACGATACCATTGCCATATCCTACGATTGGAAGATCGTAAGGAATCGCTTTTACAGACTGGTAACCTTCCTGTGTAAATACATTTCTTCCGTTTTCATCCATACGAACACTTACATATCCGCCGAATTTAACTTCTTTTGTATATTCCGGTCTTCTAAGTTCGAATGGATTACCATCTACTAACCAGTTATCCGGTACTTCTACCTGGAAACCATCGCGGATTTCCTGTTTGAACATACCGTAACGGTAACGGATACCGCAACCGTATGCAGGATATCCTAATGTTGCTAAAGAGTCTAAGAAACAAGCTGCAAGTCTTCCTAAACCACCGTTTCCTAAAGCTGCGTCCGGTTCCTGATCTTCTACTAAGTTAACATCAAGACCTAATTCTTCCAAAGCTTCTTCTACCGGTTTGTAAGCCTGTAAGTTGATCATGTTGTTACCTAAAGCACGACCCATTAAGAATTCCATAGACATGTAGTAAACCATTTTAGGATCCTGTTCGTCATATTCTTTTTGTGTATCCATCCAGTTATCTACGATTAAATCTTTGATTGCATAAGATACTGCCTGGAAAATCTGCTGTGGTGTTGCTTCATCCAAAGTTTTACGATATAAAGTTTTTACATTGTCAATCACATTCTTTTTGAATAATTCTTTATCAAATTTACTCATTAGTGAAACCTGTTTTGCCATATTTAGCTCCTTTCATTTCTCTGCAACTATACTCTTTCTACACCAATAGTTACATTTTCAGAGTTAACGTTCCATTCTTTTTTGTTTGCCAATACATCTTCAAAAATAAATTCATCGGCTAATACTTTTTCTCCGATCATGGATTCATTTTTTCTTACTACATCTGCAATTTTTTCATTACCGATAATCGCAACTTTAATATGATCCATTACTTCATAATCGGAATCTTTTCTCATGGTCTGAATTTTACTGATTACTTCGTATACAAAGCCTTCTTCCAGTAATTCTTCACTCAGGTTAGTATCTAATACTACAGTAATTTTATTATCAGCTTCTGATACATATCCTTCTTTTTGACTCATAGAAATCAATAAATCTTCTTTTGTAAGACTAACCTCTACGTCACCAACCATGAATACTAAAGCACCGTTTGCATTTAAATCATCCATTGCAGCATTTCCGTCTAAGGACGCTAATGTTTTCTGGATGCCACCTAACTGTTTACCATATTTAGGTCCAACAGTCTTTAACTGTGGTTTAAATGTATAAGAAGTAAATTCTCTTACGTCATCTGTGAAGATAACGTTTTTCACATTTAATTCATCTGCAATGATTTCTTTATAGAAATCGCCCAAAGTAAATTCTGCTTTGATAAACATATTACCGATTGGCTGACGGTTTTTAATGTTTGCTGTATTTCTACAAGCACGACCCATTACTACTACTTCCAACAGGTCTTTCATATCTTTTTCTAACTGTTTGTCAACGAATGCCTCATCAGCCACAGGGAAATCACATAAATGAACACTTTCAGGTGCATCTTTATCAATGCTTCTTACTAAGTTCTGGTAGATTTCTTCTGTCATAAACGGAATCATAGGTGCTGCAACTTTTGCTACAGTTACTAATGCTGTATATAAAGTCATATAAGCATTAATCTTATCCTGTTCCATTCCTTTTGCCCAGAAACGTTCTCTGCCTCGTCTTACATACCAGTTACTCATATCATCTACAAATTCCTGCAATGCTCTTGCTGCTTCCGGAATTCTGTAATTCTCTAAATGAGTGTCTACGGTCGTAATCAAAGTATTTAACTTGGATAATAACCATTTATCCATAACCGTTAATTTATCATATTCTAATGCATATTTTGTTGCATCAAAATGATCGATATTTGCATAGAGTACGAAGAATGCATAAGTATTCCATAAAGTACCCATGAATTTTCTCTGTCCTTCTGTTACCACTTTTCCATGGAAACGGTTTGGCAACCATGGTGCAGAGTTGATATAGAAGTACCAACGGATAGCATCTGCCCCGTATGTTTCTAATGCATCAAACGGATCTACTGCATTTCCTTTGGACTTACTCATCTTCTGTCCGTTTTCATCCTGAACATGCCCTAAAACGATAACGTTTTCGTATGGCGCTTTGTTAAATAACAAAGTAGATTCTGCCAACAAGGAATAGAACCATCCACGTGTCTGGTCAACTGCTTCAGAAATAAACTGTGCCGGGAACTGTTTTTCAAACACTTCCTTATTTTCAAATGGATAGTGATGCTGTGCAAATGGCATCGCTCCGGAGTCAAACCAACAGTCAATAACTTCCGGTACTCTCTTCATGGATTTACCACATTTTGGACAGTTGCAGATAATTTCATCGATGTATGGTCTATGAAGTTCTACGGTTTTAGCAGCCGGATTGCCACTTAACTTTTCAAGCTCTTCACGACTTCCGATTGCTTCCTGATGGCCACAGGTCTCACATTCCCAAACATTTAATGGAGTTCCCCAGTAACGGTTACGGGAAATTCCCCAATCCTGAATGTTTTCCAACCAGTCACCAAAACGTCCTTTTCCGATAGATTCCGGAATCCAGTTAATAGTGTTGTTGTTACGGATTAAGTCTTCTTTTACTGCTGTCATTTTAATAAACCAGGATTCACGTGCGTAGTAAATCAATGGTGTGTCACATCTCCAGCAGAATGGATAATCATGTTCAAAATTTGGAGCACTGAATAATTTTCCTTCTTTGTCTAAATCAACAAGAATGTCTTTGTCAGCATCCTTAACAAATTTTCCTGCATATGCAGTTTCTTCTGTCATTTCACCTTTTCCGTCCACAAACTGTACAAACGGAAGGTCATATTTTCTTCCTACCTGAGCATCGTCTTCACCAAATGCCGGTGCAATGTGAACGATACCTGTACCATCAGACATGGTTACGTAGGAATCACAGGTTACAAAGTGACCCTTTTTATTCTGTTTTGCTGCTGTTTCCCCTGCGCATGCAAATAAAGGTTCATATTCTTTGTATTCTAAATCTTTTCCTGTATAGCTTTCTAAAATTTCATAAGCTTTTACTTCTTCACTTCCAAGAGAACCTAATACTTTTTCAAGGAGAGCTTCTGCCATATAATAAGTATAGCCGTCTGCTGCCTTTACTTTCACATAAGTTTCTTCCGGGTTTACACAAAGTGCTACGTTAGAAGGTAATGTCCAAGGTGTTGTTGTCCATGCCAAGAAATATGCATCTTCACCAACTACTTTAAAACGAACCACTGCGGAACGTTCTTTTACTGCTTTGTAGCCCTGTGCTACTTCGTGAGAAGAAAGAGGTGTACCACAACGAGGACAATAAGGAACAATTTTGAACCCTTTGTATAAGAGTCCTTTATCCCAAATCTGTTTTAATGCCCACCATTCGGATTCAATGAAGTTATCATCGTAAGTTACATATGGATCATCCATATCTGCCCAGAAACCAACGGTACCGGAGAAATCTTCCCACATACCTTTGTATTTCCAAACACTTTCCTTACATTTAGAAATAAATGGATCAAGACCGTATTCTTCAATCTGTTCTTTACCATCTAATCCTAATAATTTTTCTACTTCCAATTCTACCGGAAGACCATGTGTGTCCCAACCTGCTTTTCTTGGAACCATGTAACCCTTCATGGTACGGTATCTTGGAATCATATCTTTG
>JAFZGJ010000027.1 GCA_017555455.1 Lachnospiraceae bacterium | reverse complement strand
TAAGGTGTACTGCCATCGGAGCATCTTGTGGTCCTATCGTTTGTGATTCATTACCCAGAAGCATAATATCTGAAGATGCAAAAACCCTTGCTGCTTCTAGTGATACCTCGACATTGCCTTTAATCAGAACTCTCTTTGATGCATCAGAACTCTGTTTTTTGGCTTTTTCTATTATTTCTGTAGCATCATTGCCCGTAACAATCCCGTTATGTTCTGCCACATAAGCCATTCCCACAAATGCTTCCAAGCATATCTCATCAACTGTTTTTCCATCTCTAATAAAATGAAACGGAGCATCTATATGCGTACCGTTATGTGCACACATGCTAAATGCAGTTAAATTATATACTTCACCTTTTTGCATTGATTTCAACACGTTTTTCTCCGGTATAGGGTCACCAGGATATACTTCACAACTAAAAACTTCTTGAGAAATATCATAGACTTTCATCGCATATTCTCCTCGCCAAATTCAAATTTCATTTCTAATGGGGCATCTTCACCCTCCGGTAATCCGTGATAACGAATCCCATATTCAGACGCATAAGTAAATCCACTTTTTCCATAAAAATCGATATTACCTTCAAAACACATTGCTCCTGCACCCATTTCCTTTGCTTTCTCGATAGAATAATCTAGCAGAATCTTACCATATCCCTTGCGTTTTAAATCATTTGCAATACAAATTGGCCCCATTGTCATAATCGGAATCTGTCTGCCGTCATCTGCACAAATCACTGCCTTTACAAAGATGTTTTGTCCAATGATTCTGCCGTCTTTCTCCATAACAAAATCAAGCTCCGGAACAAAATCTTTATCCTTTCGCAAGCAGTGAAGTACATAATGCTTCCACAATATTTTTTTCAATATACTCTACTCTGTCAAAAACCATAGGCTTAAAATGTGCAGTAATAGCTACTACAATTTGATTTTTTCTATCAATATATATCACATTACCACCATCACCAATCGCAGCAATCACCTCGCTTGTTCTGTGTGGAAGCCACCACAAAAACCCATAATCCTGATTCCCAAATTTCTCATCAGTAGATATATAAGATTTTGTCATCATTTCAATCCAATTCTTGCTTACAACACGAGCATTGTTATAAGCCCCGTTATTCAGCACCATCAAACCTATCTGTGCCATTTCATATGCAGAAAGAGATAATCCCCAGCCTGCCGTTGGCATACCTGTGGGGTCCCAAAATCAAACTTTTCCGTGGTCGTTTTTGTTCATTAAATATTCAAACTGGTCTTCTTTACTCTCACAGCCTGCATTACTTCTTGGTTCTATTCCTAAAGGCTTAAATAGATATTCGTTGGCAAAATCAAGTACATTCATACCGCTTGTAATTCCGATAATTCCTAAAAGGATTTGAACACCAAGTGTATGATATCTAAATTCATTAGTAATACCTTTGCGACCACCCAAAACATCCAAGGTTGTCAATGTCCAGTCCTTTGATGTACAAACCTTTAACTTTCTTCATCAAAACTTCCTCCTGTAAAGCAGTAAAATCATATCATTTGGACGTCCTATAATAAGCCTAAGTCAATTAAAAATGAATTGCAATATTTTTTTGCCTTTCATAAAATATTATGCTAAACTGTTTCTGAAAAATTTTTTAAATAAGAGGACACAGACTATGAACAAATCAAAAAAATATTAAAAACAATCGTAATCATTCTTGTTGTATTCTGCTTACTGGTTACATTTTTGGCAGCACCAAGAATGTTTAACAAGCCGGATATGTCTGCTTTTATGGGTAAAAGCATTGCTCATCGCGGATATTTTGACAATGAAGCCGGTATCCCGGAAAACTCCCTTGCATGTTTCCAAGCTGCCATTGAAAAAAGCTTTGCAATCGAACTGGACATCCAGTGTTTCGACCCAAGAGCACTTTTATGGTACAAGAAAAATGCCCCACAGGTTGCCCGCGGTCAGTTGGCAGAAAAATTCTGGGAAAAAGAAGAATATAACGGTAAACCATTGTACTTTGTACTTACATACATGTTAACCAACGTAGCAACACGTCCTGATTTTATTAGCTATAAGGCAATCCACAAAGATAACTTATCCTTGAATATCTGCCGTCTTTTAGGTGCTAAAACAGCTTGTTATACACTGAAAAATGCAGATGAACTTGCTTATGTAAATGGCGATTTTGATATGTACATCTTTGATAGTTTTGATATTTCCCAATACAGATAACGGAGAGATGTAACTATGTACATGGACTTGATAAAAGAGATTACCAATCTGGAGACATTGACTAATTCCCTAAAAAATATAGTTGAAAACTTTTCTGTAAATTCTGTCATCATGATTATAATGCTGATTTTCTGTATTATTGGCGGAATCGACAAAATCCGCGGAAATAAATACGGTTATTGAGAAAAGTTTGAAGAAGCCTTTGCCACCATGAAATCTCTGGCTTTGATTATGATAGGAATTATTACACTGGTTCCCATTCTTCAGCTTATTCTGGAACCTATGATTACACCAATTTATGAATTTTTGGTGCTTCTCCTGCTATGTTCGCAGGCACGATTCTTCCGGTAGATTCCGGCGCTTATCCCCTTGCCATGCAGCTGGCAGGAAATAATCCGGCAATCGGTAATTTTTCCGGCGTAATCTTAGGAAGCACCTTTGGATGTATTTTTATCGGTATGATTCCTATTTCTCTTGGAATTTTGGATGAATCAGATTATGAAACTTTTGCCGCAGCAGTTTTAGTAGCAATCATTACCATTCCTCTGGGATGTATTGCCGGTGGTTTGGCAATGAATCTTACCCCTTATAAAATTTCTATGACAACCATTCTGGTTAACCTGATTCCCGTAATCATTGTAGCCGTACTTGTTGCCATAGGATTAATACTAAAACCCAAACAACTGATGAATGCTTTTTGCATCTTAGGAAAATTTATAAATGCAATTTTAATTATTGCGATTATCATCGCTGCAGTTCAATCTGTAACCGGACTTCGTCTCCCCTTATTTTACTTAATGGTAGAGCCTACCGTAGAAAACGGTACTTCTCCTCTGACAGATTCTTTATTAATTGTTGGAAATATTGCATTAATTCTTTCCGGAGCCTTTCCTATGGTACTTTGGATTACCAGAACCTTCCAAAGACCAATTCAGAAAATGGCTGAAAAAATGGGAATGGATTCAGCCGGAGGTGCTGCACTGGTAGCTACACTGGCAAGTTATTTCCCGGCACTGGATTTAATAAAAGATATGAATCAGAAGAGTCGCCTGTTAGTACTGACATTTTCTATTTCTGCCACCTTTGTACTGGGGGACCATCTGGGCTTTGTCGCAGGTGTAGTTCCGGAAATGATTTTTCCCATGATAGTTTCCAAAATGACCGTCGGTATTACCGCACTTTTATTAGCTAATATACTGGCTCCCAGACTTCTCAAAAAATAAAATAAGCAATAAGTTATTACAATTATAAAAAGGGAGACGGACAAGTCCGCCTCCCATATCTTTTACTACTTTTTATTAATTTTATTTAACTGTTTATTCAGCTTCAACAACTCTTCTTTTGTGAAAAATACATTTCTCATGCCAAGCATACTTGTGAAACGAAGTACCGTCAGACCGGAAATCAGATTCATAGTTCCGCTATCCAAGTTCGAAGTTGCATTTTTCTTCTTCTTTGGTTTTGCATCCTTTTTAACTTTGGTATCCTTCGGTTTCTTTTCTCCTTCTCCCATTTTCTTAGCAAGAATAAGAATAAGTTTCGCAAACCAAATCTTCCCTTTCAGAGTCTTCATAACATCCCCTAAAGTATCATTTAAGGAACATTTTCCTTCTACTTCAACGATATCAAACCAGTTAAGAACAGCTCCTGCTTCTCTTAAGATGTAATCTTCATTCATCTTATCTACTTTGCGGATAGTACTTTCGTCACGGCACTCACCGGCAACTGCAACTAAAGTTGTTTCTCCCACATTTGGCACTTCAAAACGGAAGAAATGATCTTCTGCTGTTTTTTTGCCAATACTTTCGCCATTTACAAATAATTCTACTTCCGGCTGATTGGAGTAAACCGTTACTTTGGTCACATCTTCCACACGGTCAATATAACGTTTGCTGCAAAGATGTACAAATGGTTCATCCGATAACCATGCTTTGTAAGCATAGAAAGAGTCTTTTTTATACTTTCTGTCCATGGTCATAAGACCTTTATGATTCTGTCCGTTTTCTCCACCTTCCGCTCTGGCATCTGCACCAAAATCATACATGTTCCATACATGGGTTGCCCAAATATATTTTCTGGTAAAGAGCTGTTTAATTAACTCTTCATGATAATAAGCCTGGTATTCTTCCGTGTAGTCACCCTGTCTCGGATTGGATGTATGCCAGTTTAAAGCTTCACATCCGTATTCACTAACACCTATTGGTGTGTTTGGATATTTTTTATGGAATTCATCAAACCAAGGTCCATTGTCCGCTGTACTACCACCGTACCAACCAAAATAATGGTTATAAGATACTACGTCAGGAATATGTACATATTCTTCATCCATACCACAAGTAGAAATACATGCAATAACAGTTGGACGTGTTTTATCCATATCATGAACCAAATCATTTAAGATTCTGTGCTGGTTAATCATGTCAGGGTCTTTTGCCCCATCCATAGTAATTTCATTGGAAAGTCCCCATACACAGATAGATGGATGATTGTAGTTCTGAACAATTAATTCTTTCATCTGTAATACGGTATTATCATTAGCTTCAGGCATATGTCTGGAAATGTAAGGAATCTCTGCCCAAACAACCATACCTCTTTCATCGCATAAATCATAGAAGAACTGATCATGCTGATAATGTGCCAAACGGATTGTATTAGCGCCCATTTCACAGATGAAGTCCATGTCTTCCACATGATGTTCAGGAAGCAGGGCATTTCCCATATTAAAACGATCTTGGTGACGTGATACTCCACGGAGCGGGTATTCTCTTCCGTTCAAGATAAATCCGTTTTCCGGATCAATTTTAAAACTACGGCATCCGAAACGTGCACTAACTTCATCTAAGACAGTCGTTCCTCTGTGGATTGCAACTTCACAAGTATAGAGATAAGGATCTTTTACTCCATCCCATAAATGTGCATTTTTAATTACAAAATCACAGTTTAACTCTGCACCTTCTTTTATTTCTACTACTTTACCTTCTGCATCTTTAATAGTGCATACTAAATTATCACCTGTCTGCAAATCTGTTACAAAAGTTTCCACAGATACTTTCGCATCAGCTCCCTCCATAATAGGAGTCACTTTCAGACCTTTTCCTCCAAAATAATCCAAGTCGAAATGTGTCTTATTAACCGCAAGTACATTTACATCTCTGTAAAGACCACCATAGAATGTAAAGTCTGCTGTCTGTGGATATACTAATTCTGTAGGTGCATTATCTACTACAATAGCAACCGTATTATCTTCTTCCAAAAGTTCTGTAATATTCACTCTCCAGGTGGAATAGCCATTGTCATGGTGTGCTAATTTTTTCCCATTTACATACACATCCGCAGAATTATTGGCACCATTGATTTCCAAATAGTAAAGCTCACCTTCCGGCAACTCACTCTTTTTCAACTTCTTTACATAACAGCAAGAACCACGGAAATAGTCATTACCACCATCCTGTCCATCCAATGCATTCCATGTATGAGGTATATTCACACTCTCTGCATTTTCTGATACTTCAGAAGGAATTTCTGCAGTATCTTTATAAAACATCCAATTTTCATTAATGTTAAGAATTTTTCTCATTACGCAATACCTTTTCTGCTTTTTAATGTATCTGTATTTTCTAATACTTTCTTTTTATTTAAAGGATATACAAATAATAATGTTGCTCCTACAATAAGATAAAGAATTGCAGGTACTGCTGTTGCAATCGCATAAATTCCGCTTAATACTTCAGGTGCCTGTCCCGTTACAGAACCTTCTGCATAACCAATCCACGCCAGAGACCATCCTCCAAGAGCACTTGCGATAGCTTGCCCTAATTTACGTGCAAATGAACATACCGCATAGATAGTTCCGTCTTCACGCACACCTGTACGTACTTCCTGATCATCAATAACATCACTGATAAATGCCCAAATAATTAAGTTAAATAAACCAAATCCAAGTAATCCAATGATATTAACAGCTACATATAACCACATGTTGCTTGTTCTGACAAAATATAAGAATAAAAATGCTACCGCACCTGAAATGGCCGCAAAAATACCTAATTCTTTTTTACCAAATTTACGTGATAACGGCACTGCCATTGGTGCAAGGATTAATGCAGGTGCAATACCTGCCGCATTCATTACGGTAAGTCCCATTGTATTTGCAAAATAATCTTTGAAAATATAGTTATTGATTGTCTGGTTTAACATCTGAGCTCCTAAGAAGCAAATGTAAACGATAGAAAGACCAATCAATGCTTTATTAGACGCAAGTGCTTTTACCGTATCTTTAAAAGAAACGCCCTGAGCTGCTTCTGTTACTTCCATACGTTCTGTACACATAAAGTAACATGCAACATAACAGATTACTGCCAAAATAGACATTACAAGTGCAATTACCGGGAACATTTCCGCATTTGCCAATTTAGTTCCATCTTCCATTGTCTTGTAAAGGAATGTAGGCATTACAACACCTACGATAATCTGCGGAATCAAAGACCCTACCCCACGGAATGTAGAAAGTGATGCTCTGTCATCAGCTTCTGTACTCATTACGGATGCCATGGAACCATAAGGAATGTTGATGGCTGTATAACAAATACTTCCCCAGAATAAATATGTAACAAACATATAAACTACTCTAAGTGTCATTGGTGCATCCATAATAAATGTCTGATACATTAAGAAGGATGCTAATGCTACCGGACCGCATGCACGTAATAGCCAAGGTTTAAATTTACCGTTTTTCGTTGCTTTTGTTTTATCTGCAATTCTACCCATAGCTGTATCTGTAAAAGCATCCACGATTCTGGCTAAAAGGAACATAGTTCCTACCAAACCGGCATTAATTCCCAATACATCTGTGTAAAATACAGTTAAAAATAAACTTGCAAAAATAAAGGTAAAGTCATTGGCAATATTTCCAAGCATATACCCTACTTTGTCTCTCCATCCAAATGGACGAATTACTTTTTCATTACTCATAATAAAATCCCCTTTCTTATAGTAAATTTCCATTAGTTCCATGGTAATTCAAAACAGATTTTTTCATAATAAAAATTTTTCCTCTTTTTGTATTATTTTTAGTTTATATTGATTTTTTCTAATTTTTTTACAATAATGTAACTATTCAGAGCCAAGCGAATACATAATAAATTAGACGTTGGATGCTTGCATACATAAGTATAATTTATTATGTATTCATTTGGCGAGAAGCCATAGCGAGGAAATCCGTTGGATTTTCGAGCCGGCTCTGAATAGTTACAGCTTAATATATTCATTTAACGAAGCCATAGCGAGGAAATCCGTTGGATTTTCGAGCCGACTCTGAATAGTTACAGCTTAATATATTCATTTAACGAAGCCATAGCGAGGAAATCCGTTGGATTTTCGAGCCGGCTCTGAATAGTTATACAAATACCCACCATATAAAGGACACGCCATGAACTATCAAGCAGAATTGACATTTTTAAAAAACGTTTTAGAAAATATGCATATTCCCGTATCTATTCTGGAAGAGCCTTTTGAAAACGCTCATATTCACGATTTTGGTATCCGTAAACTCCTTCATCCTGAAATTGATTATGTAAAATATATCCGGGAATTTTGTTCTTCCTGTTATTCCCATATTATTTATAAAGCTCATGATGAATATTTGTTTCAATATATCATTTTAAAATTACCAAAAGAAACTCCTTCCTGTCTCCTTATTGGTCCTTATACCCTGACACCATGGGAGGAAAATATTTTATTGGACAAGGCTCAAGATTTTCATATTCTTCCGGAAAACTATCTCCAGTTTCGCGAATGTTATACGCATGTTCCTTTAATAACAGACCCTGCGTTTTTATATACTTTATTGAATACTTTTGCCGCAAAAATATGGGGGTCCATGGATTCTTTTACCATGAAAGAACTTTCTAATTTTGCTCCGGTTCAGGAAAATTCAAAATCAGAATTTACTTATGACTCCAGCGAGCTTTTTTCTTCCATGAACTACATTGAGCAAAAGTTTCAGGCAGAAGCTGAAATGATGCAGATTGTATCCCATGGTCAGCTTCATAAACTTGAAATGTATTCTCATCTGATTGATATACAAAATTTAGAAAACCGCCTTGGTGATAAAATTCGTAATGCCAAAAATTATGCCATTATTATGAATACCTTACTTCGCAAAGCTGCTGAAAACGGAGCAGTCCATCCAATCCACATTGACCGGATTTCTACAGAATTTGCAAAAAAAATAGAGTTACAAACTTCAGAAGCAGGTATTACTTCTCTCATTCGGGATATGGCCCGAAAATATACCCTCCTTGTAAAAAACCACTCTTTACAGGGATACTCCAAATTAGTCAGAAAAGTTCTGGTACATATCGAAATTGATTTATCTGCTGATTTGACCTTAAGCACACAGGCAAAACTTTTAGATGTGAATCCAAGTTACTTATCTACTGTTTTCAAAAAAGAAACCGGTCAGACCCTGACTGAATACGTAACCGAAAAACGCATGGAACATGCCATCTTTTTACTTAATTCTACTAACATGCAGATTCAGACTATTGCACAATATTGCGGAATCCCCGATGTCTGCTATTTTACAAAAACATTTAAAAAACTGGTAGGAAAGTCTCCTACGGAATATAAAAATAAAATCTTACACTAAAAATCCTTTCCTGGTTAAAAAAGCGGTTGTCAATCCCTCACAGTTGGCAACCGCTTTTTATTCCATATTTCCTACAACCAATAAAGTGATAAAATCATTAATTATACTCTTTTTAATAGAACTTCTCTTTCATACTTTTCAATTTCATCATAATAATTATCTGCTGCCACCCCACACTGTCTGCAATACTCTTCCCAGACAGCACCGATAGGAAGCATCTTACAATCTTCCATAAGCACCATTTTTCTTGAAAACTGATTACTATCCTGTAATTCCTTTAACATATCGTGGGGAGTACATAGTGCAGTAAGTAATGCCTTCTGCATGCTTCTGTAGCCGGTTACCCAGGCAGACACACGGTTAATGGATGCATCAAAATAATCCAGAGCAATATACACTCTTTCAAGTGCGTTACATCTTACAATTTCCTGTGCGATTTCTTTTGTTTCGTCATCCAAAAGCACCACGTGATCACTGTCCCATCGAATAGGTCTTGTAACATGAAGTGCAATTTCAGGGAAAAAGCAAAGTAATGCAGGAATCTTATCAGAAACCACTTCTGTAGGATGATAATGTCCATTATCCATTAACGGTAAACATTTATCTTGATTTGCAGCCGCATAGCTTAAAGTAAATTCTGCAGAACCACAGGTGTATGCTTCTACCCCTATCCCAAACACTTTGGATTCCACACAGGGTTTTACATTATTAAAATCAAAAGGTTCCGCAAGAATAGCATCAATAGATTGCTTATAACGAATTCTTGGCCCCATACGGTCTGCCGGAATATCTTTAAATCCGTCTCCGGTCCAAATATTCATAACACAGGGAATTCCTGTTTCCTCTGCAAAATAATTTGCAATGCGGATACAGGCTTTTCCGTGTTCTATCCAGAAATTTCGGATATCTTCATCAGGACTGGAAAGTGTTAAGCCATCTTTTACTTTTGGATGAGAGAAAAAAGTTGGATTAAAATCAAGTCCCATCCCCCGCCTCTTTGCAAACTCAACCCATTTCTTAAAATGCTTTGATTCTAATTTATCACGGTCTGCAAATTCTCCATCTTCAAAAACAGCATAACAGGCATGTACATTGATTTTTTTTGCCCCCGGCATCAATCTCATAGCTTTATCCATATCTGCCATTAATTCTTCCGGTGTTCTTGCTTTTCCCGGATAATTCCCCGTAGCCTGAATTCCTCCTGTCAGTGGTCCGTCATGATCAAATCCTGTTACATCATCTCCCTGCCAGCAATGAAGGGACACCGGAATTTTTTTCAATTTTTCGATTGCCTGATCGGTATCGATTCCATATTTTTTGTATATTTCTTTTGCCATATGATATCTTGTCATCATAAACACCCCCATCTAATTATCTGTATCGCTTATACTTCTAATATTACATTTCAAAAATGTATCCTTTTTTTACTCTATATTGCACTTAGAAACTATACGCTCCACTCTTACATATTTCCACTCTGCCACACGGCAACACTATTTTTGCCTTTGTATTAGAAGGAATCTCTACTTCAAATCGATAAGAGCCATCCTCTTTCTTTTTCCATCCGCAGGAAACCTTTCCATAAATGCCGTTATACACTGCCTTAGCATATGTAAAACTTCCTCCCGGCTTAGGAGCAATTATAAATTCATTTTCCCCGGCTATTTGGATACCACACATGGTTTCAAACAACCACTGGCAAACTGCACCTTTGGAATAATGATTCAAAGAACCGGCTCCGTCACCTTTGGCATTAGGGCCTTCCCAGGACTCCCAAATAGTAGTTGCTCCTGCCTTTGGCATAGATAACCATCCGGGAATTTCTTCGTTTTCTAAAAGTTTATATGCCGCTTCAATATCAAGTTCTGCCAAAATATTTAAAATAAATGGTGTAGACAAAAATCCTGTTCCCAGTCTCCATCCATAATTTTCCATAGCCTGAAGTAAACGTTTCTCTGCAAATTTGGTCTGTTCCTCATCTAACAAATTAAGGGCCAGTGGTCTTACCAGTTGGGCCTGTCTGTCTGTATCCAAGGAAAACTGTTCTGTTCTTACCAACTCCTGATAAGCTTTTTTACATCCTTCTTTATATTCCCGGTAATTCGAAATATCTTCATTTCTTCCTAATTTCAAAGCAATTTCTTCCATCAGGCTCATTATGTAAGAAGTATAGGCTGTAGATACTTCCGGATGAGGAGCGGCAAAATCATACCAATGGAACATACATACATCCTGTGGTTCTGACCATTCTCCATAGGATTGTCCCCGGTTTACCACATATTTTTTATACTCACCTTTTACTCCTGTAGGTTTGGCATAAGGACCTCCCCACTTACCGCATCGGCTTTGCATAAAATGGGCATAAGACTTCATTCTGTCATAATATTCTTCTAAAATGGTTCTGTCCCCAAACATTTTCCAAAAATAGTATGGTATCAGAATCCCTGCATCTGCCCAACCCACACTGCCATCCATAAACTTCATATAGAAATCCACACCGCCTTGGGGTACAATCTGGGGGAGTTTACCGCTGGTTTTCTGCCAGTCATACATATCTTTTAGATACTTTTTGGAAAAAGATGTATAGTCTACCAAATATGACGCAGTCTTAAAAAATATCTGTGCATCTCCTGTCCATCCGTGACGCTCTCTAGTAGGGCAATCAGTAGGCAAATCCGCACTGTTACTTTTGGTGGACCACAAGGTTGCTTGAACTAATTTATTTAGCAAAGGATTGGAACTGTCAAACCATCCGGTTTGTTCAAAGGCTGAATACACTGCAATTCCCGTAAAATCTTCTGCTCTTATTTCCAGAGCAGTTTCTACTTCAACATATTGAAATCCAAAAATAGAAAATCTCGGTTTATATTCATTAACACCTTCTTTACAGGTATATACTACCTGCTGCAAAGGCGTTATTTTTTCCTTCATGGAAAGCTGAATATTTTTCTGGGTAAATTCTCTCTCTTTTGTCAGCATTTCTCCAAATCGGAGTGTAATTTTATCTCCTTCTTTCGCATTTACCATAAAAGAAACATAACCCGCAAAATTCTGTCCGAAATCCAGAATTTTCTTTCCCTTTTGAGAAATGATAAGTTTCGGCTTAAATGTTTCATTTTCCTTCACTTCCACATTGTTGGATGCAGTAGGAATCACTTCATAAGAAACTACTTTTGCTTTTCCGTTATAAGAGGGCTGGCGATATGCTTCTACCACTTCTCCGTCTTTGTTATCTGCCTGACGAATTGCTCCATCATTACTCCACTGCCAGCTTTCATCGGATACGATACATTCTTTACTTCCGTCTTCGTATTCGATTTCTAACTGCCCATAGAACTTTGTCTGTGTACCATACTGATTACGACGTCCCCATGCACCGGTACATCCTCGATACCAACCATCAGCCACCATAACTGTCCATGCATTTTCACCTTGAATCAACTGTTTAGTTACATCTATGGTCTGATACTGCAAACGTTTTTTATAATCTGTAATTCCCGGAGCCAATATGAATTCACCATTCTTTTCTCCATTTAAGCAAGATTCATATACACCGCAGGCAGTAGCATATATTCTGGCTTTTTTCACCGGTTTAGTTATGGTAATTATTTTTCTGAAACAATCCACCGGATAACGCTTTTTCTTATCTACCCGATAATTACCACTAATCCATTTAGCTTTCCAATCACAAGGTTCTAAAAGTCCCAATTCAAAGTATGCTTCTTCAGACCATTCTCCTAATTCTTCTTTTTCATCCCAGAGACGAACTTTCCAAAACACTCTTTCTCTGCTTTTTAAGGATTCTCCGCCCCATGAAATATGTACCATTTGTGAGAATTCTACTTTTCCTGTATCCCAAAGTTCTTTTCCTTCTTCGTTTACAGCTCTTATCTGATAGGCACTTTGTTTTATTCCATCTTCACAGTTCCAACTAAACCGAGGTTTCGTAACATCGATTCCCATAGGATTTTTCAAATATTCTACCCGAAGTCTGACTGCCTTCATAACTATTTCCCTCCGTTTTCACGACGTGCCTGAATCTCAGCCTGCTTCTTATCAATTTCTTTTTCTACATTTAAGAAAACGAGAATAATTACCAAAACAATAGCTGTAATCACTTCCAGTCCCACAAATGCAAATGTAATGGTACTTTGCACCGATGCAGACTGCACCACAGCAACCGTTTCTCCTGCCTCATTTAAAGATGGGGCTACATATCCTGCCGCTGCCAACATCATATTAAAAATACCGGTGCAAATTCCCACACTGGCTACCGCAATAATGTTATACACAGACATAGCAATTCCGTCACAACGAAGTCTGCTCTTCCATTCGATATGATCTAAAACATCCGCAAACAACGCCATAAATACATAAGCACAAGGAAGACCACCGATATTTTTAATAAATTGACCAACCAGGACAATCACCATATTGGTTGGTGCCACCCAACAAATAAGTCCGCCAATGGCATATAAAATAAATCCTGCCAAAGTCACATTACGTTTTCCAAATTTCTTAGCCAGTGGCCATACTGCAAATATACCGATTCCCATAGGTATACCGCCAAGAACAGATACCAGTGTCTGGGTGATTCCATCATTATATGTACCTAACACGTAATTACAAAAATATACTAATCCCAAATTTTTAAAACTGGTTCCGATAGTATAAATTAAAAAGTACGCATAAATAATCAACATATACTTATCTGTAAAGATTACTTTTAGCTGTTCTTTAAAAGAAATTCCATTATCTTCCTCTACTGCCTCTTCCGTAACACGTTCCTTGGTAAAATAATATTCTAACAGAATCAATGGAAATGCCAGAATGGACAATAAGGACATGGTGAAAATCCATTTACTCTTATCTACCCCAAGCATCGGCATAATTACCATAGGAAATACCAAAGCCACTAGAATTCCACTCATCATAATGGTTGCAATCTGATTAAATACAGATAAATTACCGCGGTCTGTGGTATTTCTGGTAGATAACGGCACCATTAAGTTATGGCTCATGTTGTAAATTGTATAAGCCAGAGAATAAAACAAATTATAAGAAATCATAATCCATATTACTTGTACCGTTTCATTTCCTGTAGGAACTATAAATAACAATACTCCCGTAATTGCAACCAGCGGTGCAGATAATAGCAGCCATGGTCTGGCTTTTCCCTGCTTTGTTTTAGTTCTGTCAATCACATATCCCATCACTACGTTAGTAACTGCGTCAATAATTTTGGATACAATGGGGAAAATCATCAAAAACAAACCACCCCATACACCGGTTAAATTTAATACATCTGTATAATATACATTCAAATAAGTTGCCAGCACTGCATTTAAAAGCAATGCTCCCGCCGGACCGATTAAATACCCAAGCCATTTTTCCCCGGCGGTTACCTTATCTGATTTTACTCTGCTGTCAAAAAATTTCTGTTCTAATAATTTCATTTTATCCCCTCTTCTTTTCGTTTACTTGTATGCAAATCCTCCGTAATGCTAATATTTTACATATAACAACACATTTTTTCTTGCACATTTGTTTTGCTTTTGGTATTTTTGTTTTGTATCTATAATTAAGGAGCATTATTACCAATGACACTCTTACCACGTAAAAACAAACTTGATTTATCTTATCTTTGCACCACCATCGGAAATATGGCAGGTGTTCCTATCCGTATCTACGAAAATTATCGGATGGTATTTTATCATTCCATTGTTTCTCTGCCCAAAGACCCTGTTTTACTTTATGAAAAGGAATTACTTTCCCTCACGGAACCCGTAGGTTATTTCATCACTCCTAATTTTGATTACTATGGTATTTCCACCCATGAAAATCAAACCATAATTATCGGACCTGCAAGATTAACAACTCCAACAGATCAATATTTACGCAAACTGGCTTTTGATCTTTCTGTAGAACCGGAAGATATGCAGCTTTTCTTATCTTCCATGAAAGTGATTATCCATATGCCCTTAGAAAGCATTTTACAGATTCTTTGTACTATTCATTATGTTATTAGTGGAAATAAAATAGGACTAAATGAACTTTCTATCATAGATTCCACTCAGGAAGAACTGAGCACAGAAATGATTACTGCCCAATCAGAATTTTTTTTAGAAAATGATGCCATTCCAACCGAAGACACCCATAATACCTATCAGATTGAGCAACAACTGTTAGATATGGTACGACGTGGTGATACTGTTGGTCTCAAAAATTGGATTACTACTGCACCTGCCATCCGTCCCGGAAAAGTTGCAGCAGATATGCTCCGCCAATTAAAAAATACTTTTATTATTTCTACCACTTTAGTTTCCCGCGCTGCTATCCGCGGTGGCATGGATTTGGATGATGCACTGCGCCTTAGCGATTCCTATATCCAAAAATGCGAACAGTTAAGCAATTATGAACAAATTACCAACCTACAATACCATATGGTAAGCCAATACACCGAAGCGGTAGAAGAACTTCGCTATAATCGTAATCAATCTGAACTTATAAAAAATGTAGCTTCCTATATTCGTCATCATCTTTCGGAATCTATTAAAACGGAAGACATTGCCGCTTCTCTTTATATGAGCAGAAGCCACTTGTCCACCCGTTTTAAAGCTGAAAGCGGAATAAATCTGATAGAGTATATTCACTACATAAAAATCTCCGAAGCAAAACATCTGCTGACTTATACCGCTAAGCCCCTATTAATTATCAGTAACTATCTGGGGTATTCTTCTCAAAGTCATTTTACCAGAATGTTTAAAAAAATAGTGGGAATGTCGCCTGTGGAATATCGTGAAAAGCATGAATAGTTTCAAAAAAACACACTACTGCTATCCTTTTCGAAAAAACTATAAATTCTCTCATTGAAATCCCCGGCTTCTTCATAAGCAGCATGCCCCAATTCATCATACATATAAATTTCACATTGCAGCTTCTTGGCAATTTCTTCTGAAGCTTCTCCGGTTACCACTTTGTCCTGTTTTCCTCCTAATACTAAAACAGGACAGGTAATCTTATGTAATTCTTCATAAGTATCACAAGTTAAGCATGCTTTTGCTAAAATAACAAAACGCTTCAAATCTGCCTTTTTACTCGTTCTAACCATCAAAGGAATTAATATCCGATACTTTTTAATATATTGTGGCGAATACATTTTTACTAACATATCTTCCACAAAACTTTTCATATCATGATTTCCGGCAAACCGAATCCAACTTCCTACTACGCTCTTTATGGTTTCATTCTGCTTGGATAGCGTTACCCCAATCACAAGCTTTTCCACCAATTCCGGATAATCTATTGCCAGATACTGTGCTATCATACCACCTTGGGATACACCAAATACATATGCCCCGGATATCCCCATTGCTTTCATGGCATATGCTGTATCTTCTGCAATATTTCTTACGTTATATCCTTCCGTAATGCTTTCTTTTCGGTCAAATACATACACTCTGTAATTTTTTGCAAAAATCCGATACATATATGCCAAAGATAATCCCGCACCCTTTACACGATTTAAACTAAGTCCCGGAATAATAACAAGAGGCTTAGTTCCTTTGCCAAAAGCAACATAATCCATGGTTGTATTTTTTATTTTTATCGTATCTTCTTTCAGATTAAATAGCATACTTTTCCTTTCTGAAAAAAGGCCGTCACCTGCGTGACAGCCTTCCCTATCTACTTCTCTTATAGTTTATATCTTAAGAATTTAATAATCATCTAAAAATTTTTTTAAATTAATCCCATAATACCAATAATCAAAACAATAATCGGAAGAACGAAAGTCATATAAGGTCTCATCCATTTAACTACCTTTAATCCCTGACCTTCATTAGCTTCTTTTACGAAATTATCCCATCCCCAACCATATCTGGTTACACAGAATAATACATAAATCAAAGAGCCACCCGGCAGCAACAGATTACTTACGATGAAATCTTCTAAATCCATAATTCCGCTTCCCGGACCTAGTGGCTGAATACCGCTTAATACATTAAATCCAAGGATACATGGCATAGATAAAATAATCATTGCAATTCCATTAATCAAACAACCTTTTTTTCTGCTCCATCCGAATAAATCTGTAGTGCAGGAAAGAATATTTTCAAATACTGCCAAAACAGTAGAAAATGCAGCAAATGTCATAAATACAAAGAACAAACTTCCCCATAATCTTCCCATGGGAATATTATTAAAAATATTAGGAAGTGTAATAAAAATCAAACTCGGCCCACTATCCGGCTGTACTCCATATGCAAAACAAGCCGGGAAAATAATCAATCCGGAAGAAATCGCTACAAAAGTATCTAAAACAGCTACACGCACAGCTTCTCCCATCAATGCTCTTTCTTTTCCGATATAACTACCAAAAATAGCCATGGAACCAATACCAAGACTTAAAGTAAAGAATGCCTGATTCATGGCTCCTACAATTACTTTACCAACCCCGATTTCCTGCATCTTGCCCAAATCCGGTTTTAAATAGAATTCCAAACCTGCTTTTCCGCCATCCATAAACAAGCTGTTAAACGCAAGAACAACCATAATCGCCATTAAAGCTAACATCATAACCTTGGTTACTTTTTCAAGCCCATTCTGTAATCCCATAGAATTAATTGCAAATCCTAATACAACTACAATTACCATATAAACAGTTAAAGCAATGGGATTTGCCAACATATTGTTAAATACACCGGCTACCTGTGTTGCATCTTTTCCTGTAAAACTGCCCTTTGCCATTTCTACGAAATACTGTACCATCCAACCACATACTGTAGTATAAAACATCATCAATATGTAGTTACCTGCCATTGCAGCATATCCGTGAAGATACCATTTACTTCCTTTTGGTGCAAGCTCATCATAAAGCTTTACCGGACTCTTACGGCTGGCACGGCCTACTGCAAATTCCATAGTCATAACCGGTACTCCCAATACAACCAGGAAGAAAATGTAAATAAAAACAAAAGCTCCCCCTCCATATTGACCGCACATGTAAGGGAATTTCCATACATTACCAATACCGATGGCACATCCTGCACTTAACAGAAGGAATCCCAAACGGCTTCCTAAACGTTCTCTTTCCATAATATTTCTCCTCTTTTCCCATTGTAATTCCAATAAATATTTGTATTATTCATGAAATTTCAAAATTATTGTTTTCACTTCAAGACTTTAAACGCATAAAGTAAAACATACTCCGATATTATACATAAATATGCTAAAAATCACAAGTATAAAATATTACTTTCGTCCCAGCTCTTTCAATCCTTCAAAAAGATCCAAATCAGACTGGCATACTTTCAAATTAGTAGTTAAAATTTCTCCATTCGGCTTTGTCACCTTAATTTCAAAAATGGTATCTACTTCCACACCTTTTCCAAATGCCGCTTTACAAAAAGAAAAGAATTTCGGATGATTCTTTTCAAACTGATTCTTTGCCGCCATCATTTTCATCATGGCACCCATATCCATTCCCATGTTCTATCTCTCCTTCGTTTCCTCTTTTACTAATTACATTATACTAATTATATACATATCCTATTTCCTGTCAAATCCAAAAATATCAGATACTGTATACACAGCATCTGATATTTGTTGTCACTACATTTTCATGGTTTCCACAGCTTTACGTTCCGCTTCCAATACATTTACATATACCTTCATATATTCTTCAAATCCTGCCACATCTTCCGCCACAGGTTCCATTACGTCCCCTTTGCTGTCTGCAAATACCTTTTTATTTAAGAAGTTTTCCAATGTTTCATTTTCTTCCTTATTAACCATATATGAAGCAAGAATTGCCATTCCCCAAGGACCGCCTTCTCCCGCAGTTTCCATGACTGCAAC
>JAFZGJ010000026.1 GCA_017555455.1 Lachnospiraceae bacterium | reverse complement strand
TCTCTGATGAAACAGTTTCTTTAGCAAGCTGGATTGTAATGCCTTCTTATGCAGAAGCAAACAGAGACGTATTAGTAAGATTTACAAGAGCTTTATTCAAAGCTATGGACTATGCAGCAACAGAAAATCAGGAAGCAACAGCTGGTTTAGTAGCAACTCAGATTGCAGGAGATCAGGCAGCAGTTTATGAACAGCGTGGTGATGCTCAGTGGTTAACAGGTAAAGAAGTTGCAGCAGGTGCATCTGATGGTACTGTAGAAGGATACTATGAATTACAGAAACAGGCATTCATCGCAGCCGGCGCTGTAGAAGGTGATCCTGCAGTTGCTGATTATGTAATGTTAGACTTAATGGTAGAAGCTGGCGAATACTAAAATTAAGAACAACTTCCGAAGAAACGGTAGTTTGTAACAGATAGGGCTGCCTTTGGGCAGTCCTATTGTTTTCCTCGTGTATGATACGCAATGATTCAGAACAAAGCAAAATTAATAATATAAAAGGAGAAAAACTTATGCATCACGATTATTACTATTACAACAAAGAAGAATTATTAAGAAGTCCTAAGATTCCATTAATTGTGATGGAGGATAAACCTACTGTTTTTCAGGCGATTGCCCGTGAAATGGCAGATTTTATTAAAGAAAAAAATGCAAAAGGGGAAACTACTGTATTTATTTGTCCGGTAGGACCGATTGGTCAGTATCCTTACTTCGTAGATATGGTAAATAATGAAAATATTAATTTGAATAACTGTTGGTTTATTAATATGGATGAATATCTTGGTGATGATATGCAGTGGATTGCAAAAGAACATCCATTAAGTTTCCGTGGATTCATGGATCGTACTGTTTATTCCAAAATTAAACCGGAATTAAACGTACCGGAAGATCACAGAGTATTTCCTGATCCTAATAATTTAGAGTATATTCCTAATTTAATTGAAAAATTAGGCGGCGTAGATATCTGTTTTGGTGGAATTGGTATTAATGGACATTTGGCATTTAATGAAGCAGATGCTTCTTTAACTTGTGAAGAATTTAAACAGTTAAAGACACGTATGCTTCCAATTTCTCCTGAAACACGTGCAGCAAATGCTATTGGCGATTTTGGAGGTCGTTTGGAAGATATGCCTACACATTGTGTAACAATCGGATTTAACGAAATCTATAATTCAAGAAAGATTCGTTTGGGAATTTTCCGTGATTGGCACAGAGCAGTAGCAAGAAGAGCCGGATACGGTGAAATGACAGCAGACTTCCCGGTATCCATGGTGGCAGAACATCCGGATGCATTAATCCGTATGACAGAATTTGTTGCCAGTCTGGAAGACTAAGAGAACAAATATACAAGTTTGAGTTTACAGATGGGAAAGGAATAAAAAAATGTCAAAGACCTATATTGTTAACGGTCAGGTTTATGTTGACCGTCATTTTGAAAATAGAGTGATTTGTATTGAAGATGATAAACTTCATTTGGTAGAAGAAGCAGGGGAAGATGGAGAAATCTTCGATGCAGCAGGATTAAAGGTTGTTCCGGGATTTATAGATACCCATACTCATGGAGCAGTAGGCGTTGATGTAAACGGAGCAACAGCAGAAGATTTGGAAAAAATTTCCTGTTTTATGGCATCCAAAGGAACTACTTCCTGGTTATGTTCCGTATTAACGGATACAGAAGAACAGACAGATTGGTGTATTAATGAATTTAAACGCCATAAAACCATTGAACAGAATGGGGCTGATTTGGTTGGAATTCATTTGGAAGGTCCGTTTTTATCACCGGAATTTAAGGGAGCTATGCCGGAACATTTATTGAAAAAGAATGATATTCCTTTGATTCGCCATTATCAGGAACTGGCAGAAGGAAATATTCGTTATATTACCATTTCTCCGGAATTGGATGGTGTACAGGATATGATTCCTACATTAAAAGAATTGGGAATCGTAGTTGGAATCGGTCATTCAGGAGCTACCTATGATCAGGCTATGAGTTCCATTGCACAGGGAGTTACGGTAGGTACTCATGTGGGAAATGCATCCCGTTTATTCCATCAGCATGAACCTGCAATTTTTGGTGCCATTATGGAAAGTGATGTATATTGCGAAACCATTTGCGATGGACGCCATTTAGTACCGGGATCCGTTCGTATGTATGCAAAATGTAAGGGAATGGAAAGAATTGTTGCAATTACAGACTCTATTATGGCAGCAGGTTTACCGGATGGAGATTATCATTTAGGAGTGAATGAAGTAGTAGTAGAAAACGGAGATGCGAAATTAAAGAGTAACGGTACCCGTGCCGGATCTACTTTAACTCAGGATGTGGCATTGAAAAATATGGTAAAATGGCTTCCTAATCCATTGGAAGAGATTTTAATGACTTTAACAGAAAATCCTGCAAAAGAAATGGGAATTTGGGAGAAAAAAGGATCCATTGCAGAGGGTAAGGATGCTGATTTAGTGCTTCTGGATGATGATTGTAATGTAGTACAGGTTTTTGCCAGAGGTAAAAAAATAAAGAATTAAGATAAATAATATCTTGTAGTAAAAGCAGGTTTTGAAACCTGCTTTTACTAAGTGGGGAACTGAGGA
Organism: Lachnospiraceae bacterium; assembly: GCA_017555455.1. GTDB lineage: Bacteria > Bacillota > Clostridia > Lachnospirales > Lachnospiraceae > SFDP01. Next base: position 20,711 of record JAFZGJ010000026.1, on the reverse strand, counting down.
AACAGATTATGAATATATTAGTGATAGATGGACAAGGTGGACAATTAGGCGGACAACTTATAAGGTTGTTGAAAGAGAATTTTAAAGACATGAAGATTATGGCGGTAGGAACGAATGCAACTGCAACATCAAACATGTTGAAAGCGGGGGCAGAGCAGGCAGCTACCGGTGAGAATCCGTTAATCGTAGCATGCAGAAAAGCAGATGTAATTATTGGCCCCATAGGAATTGTGATTGCAGATTCTCTGTTCGGAGAAATTACGCCACAGATGGCAGTTACGGTAGGACAGGCAAATGCCGTAAGAATTTTATTGCCAATAAATAAGTGTGATAATTTAGTTGCAGGAATTACGGATTTGTCAACTGCAAAGCTACTGGAAGATGTAATATTAAAAGTGAAAGGGATTTGTCAAATAAAAGATTAAAATAGAACTTGCTATATATTATGGTAAATGATAGAATATACAGGTCGACCAGAAGGGAGATATAATAGGCAGAAGCCTTTTTCTAATATACATAATAATTAAAAAATGAGGACAATACCAGAAGGTGTTACTTTTCTTCAGAAGAAGGAGAAGTGCACCTTTTTATTGTGAAAGGGATTTTAAAATGAAAAGAAAAAATGAAATTAAGAAACTTACTTTATCAGGAATGTTTTTAGCATTGGCATATGTATTGCCGTTTTTAACAGGACAGATTCAACAGATAGGTAATATGCTATGTCCGATGCATATTCCGGTGTTATTGTGTGGTTTTTTTTGCGGAGCACCCTGGGGGCTTTGTGTAGGATTTATTGTACCGATTTTACGTTCTTTTACATTAGGCATGCCAATTATGTTTCCCGGTGCATTTTGCATGGCATTTGAATTAGCTACCTATGGTTTCGTTGCAGGCGGGTTATATCATAAGTTGCCAAAGAAAAAAATCAATGTATATTTATCCTTAATAAGTGCAATGGTGATTGGACGTTTCGTATGGGGAATAGTAATGTTTTGTTGTATGGGATTTAATTCTTCCAAATTTGGTATGAACCTGTTTTTGGCAGGTGCAGTAACAAATGCACTACCGGGAATTATTTTGCAAATTATTTTAATTCCGGCGTTAGTAATTATCATAAAAAGAAACATGGATAAAACGGAATAAATAGTGTAAATGTTTAGTGAACTATGATATAATAAAACAAATGTCTATATTATGACGTCGCAGGGTGAATGAAAAGAGGCAGGTATTTATGAAACTATTTCCGGGAAAAAAGAATGAAAAAAATAAACACAAGGAATTACAGGAAGTAAAGCAGGTTTCTGTGAATAATTCAATCAATGAAACCATAGAAAAGAATACCGAAAAGCTTAATAAAGATGTTATGAAGCTAAACTATATTTCCGGTAGTACTAATGCGGCTATTAAAGCAGTAAATGGCTCTATTGCGGAAATTAATGAAGGAAATAATGTACTGGCAGAGCATATTCATGAAGTGAATCGTACTGCGATTCATATGGGACAGGGAATTGAAGCCAATCTTGGCTACATGGAAAATCTGGTATCCGTGACCGAAGAAATGGCAGCCAGTAATGAAAAGCTTTCTGCGATTTTTGAAGAATTAATTAAAGATAATGAGGTTACTTCTTCAGGAATACAGGAAGTTGCAGAAAATACACGCCGTGTCAGTGAAGCAACAGAAGAAATTTTAAAAGCTACAACTTTTATCAATAATATTGCCCAAAAAACCAATCTTCTTTCCCTCAATGCTTCCATTGAAGCGGCAAGAGCCGGAGAAGCAGGAAGAGGATTTGCTGTGGTTGCCATGCAGATCCGTGATTTGGCGGAAATGAGCCGTAAAAGTGCAGAGGATATTGGAAATATTATTAAGATATTAAGCGAACAATCCAATACTTCCGTAAAAAGTATTGAAAATATTCAACAGGCATTTGGACGTCAGACGGAAAGTATGGAGCAGACGAAAGAACTGTTGGTCACTACAGAAGAAAAAATATCAGAAGTAAAAGAGCAGGTTTATCATGTGGATGAAAATTTGGAAGAACTGGAAAAATCCAAAAATATGATTATTTCTGATATGGACGAATTGGCGAAACTGGGACAAAATAATTCCCAGGCAACAGAGATGATTGTGGCAGACTTTAGTAAGGTTGTGAAACACTCCGGTGAAATGACTAAGGTAACCTTTGGTATTACTACTGCTTCAGAAGAATTATATTACCTTGCAAAAGAAAATAAAGGCTCGTCAAATAAGACAGCCGGAGAAAAGAAACATTTGAGAGTTGGATATATGTCTAACTACGGAAGTTTGTGTTCCATTGTTCCGGCAATGAAATTAGGATATTTGGAACAGGAAAATTTGGAAGTAGAATTGATTCCGTATGCCAATGGTATGAAAATTATAGATGCACTGAAAGAAGGCACATTGGAAATCGGTTATATCGGAGATGGTGCTCATAAGAGATGTATTGCCGGAGATGCGAAAATATTCCTGTTATCCCATGTTTCCAATGCAGAAGCTGTGATTGGAAACCGTAGAAGCGGTGTGCGGAATTTACAATCATTAAAAGGAATGCGCGTAGGAACCAGCGAAGGTAATTCCAGCGATACTATTTTAAATCTGGCATTAGAAAGTGTGAATATTAGCAGAGATGAATGTGAAATTGTTAATTTGGCACCGGAAGAAATTATAAAGGAAATGGTTGCAGGTAGATTGGATGCTTGTGCATTGTGGTCGCCATATACCTTTGAATTGCAGAAAAAAATGGGAAATGATGCGGTATTGTTGGCTAACAATCTGAATTTCTCCAATCGTTTAGCATCCCTGTCATCATGGATTACATCAGATGCTTTTGCAGCTTCCGAAAAGGAAACGCTGCTTCAGTTTACAAGAGCAATTTATCGTGGTATGGATTATCGTGCAATGGATGAACATATGAAACAGGTTGCCGGTTGGGTTTCTGAAGTTACCGGCGGCAGTGTGGACAGTTTATATGAGCAAAGAAGAGATGCAGACTGGTCCACGAAAGGATATGTTGCTATTGGTGTAACTGATGGAACTATAGAAAAGCTGTATGAAGCACAGCAAAAGAATTTCCTGAAAAATGGTGCGATATCGCATGCTGTTCCTGTAAAGCAATATGTATTGCTTGATAACATGAGTAAAGCGGTAGAATAAATAGATTAATTGTATATCAAAATAAGTAATTTTGATACAGCAAGGAGGAGGAACATGATTCCGGTAATTTTGTTTATAGTTTGTATTTTAGCATCCAGTGTGGGAGCTATTGTAGGTGCCGGTGGAGGAGTAATTATAAAACCGGTATTGGATATGATAGGAATTCTTCCGGTTTCTACGGTTAGTTTTTGCTCCGGATGTACGGTATTGGGGATGTCTGTTTGTTCCCTTATACGCAATCGGAATGATGGTGTTAAGTTAAAAATCAAGACCAGTACTGCCTTAGCTATTGGTGCTGTAATAGGTGGTCTTGTTGGAAAATGGTTATTTGAATTGGTCAGAAACGGCTTTGGTAATGAAAGAGCTTTGGGGGCTATTCAGGCAGTATTTTTAACCGTTATTACATTTTTGGTATTTTTATATGTTTGCAATAAGGAAAAACTACCATCCCATAAAATAGACAGTATTCCGGTATCTATTGTAATTGGTGTTTTTTTAGGAATTATTTCTTCGTTTTTGGGGATTGGTGGCGGAACCAGTAATGTAGCGGTATTGTTCTTCTTCTTTTCCATGGAAGCAAAGGAAGCTGCCAAAAATTCATTGTACATAATCATATTCTCACAGATATCAAGTATTGTAACTGCTTTAGTAACTAATTCCGTACCTGCATTCGAAATTATTGATTTGGTGTGTATGGTAATAGGTGGTATCAGTGGTGCCTTGGTGGGTGCTGCAATTTCCAAGAGAATCGATAACAAAGGAGTAGAAAAGATTTTAAAAATCCTATTGTTAATTATCGTGGCAATGGATTTCTATAATATTTTGAAATATACGGTATTGTAAGCAGGAAATGGAGTTGTTTGTAACAGCTCCATTTTTTATATGAAAGAAATGAGTCCTAAATATAGGACACATGCAATGCTATTCTTCTATTAACACAAGGAGACAAGGTAACAAAACAAATAAAAGTTTTGGGAGCATAATAGGAGGATAATTTTATGAAAAAGATGGTAGTATTATTAGCGGTAGTTTTTAGTTTGGTATTGGGTATTGGTATGAGTGCAAAAGCAGCCGTGTTAAAGGGTGATGGAAGTATTTTCAGTGCAACACAATATGCGGATATGGAAGAAGCATATGTAAAGGAAGCCCGGATGATTTTGTTGGAAAAAGGATGCAAAAATGCAGGAATAACACTGACCTACATTGCCGATGCAGAAGGAAATCGTGAATATACCGTTACTCTGCATCATGCAAAACTTGACAAAATGGAAGATAGGGAAATGGCATTATTGACAAGCCGCTTACAGGAATCTGCAGAAAAAATATTATTGACAGAAGTTTCCTTGAAACAGTTATAATGGTAAAAAAAGACTATTGCGCAAGAGAAAATTTTAAGTAAAATGACAGTAGAAATATCAGGGGTTATAATATATATTTAAGAAAATGGGAAGGGAGTGTTTATATGAATCTCAAGGCAAATCAGATATACAGACATTTTAAGGGCAATTTATATAGAGTTATTACGGTTGCAGTGCATACGGAAACAGAAGAAGAACTGGTAATTTATCAGGCATTATATGATGACTTCAAAGTATATGCCCGTCCTTTATCTATGTTTATGAGTGAAGTAGACAAAGAAAAATATCCTGAGGCGACACAGAAAATGAGATTTGAGCCGGTAGAACAAATGGTGGAAAGTGTAGAACCGATAGCTGCAGAAGCTGCAGAGGAAGTGGAAGCAGCAGAAAAAACAGAAGCAGCGGAAGAAAGCATATCCATAGACCCATTGTTGGAAGCTTATTTAGATACTGATTCTTATAGAGAAAAGTTAAATATCCTTCATGGACTTCAGCATAGAATTACAGAGCATATGTTGAATACTATGGCAATTGTAATTGATTTTGAATTACCGGAAGGGGATATTCAGACTAAGTATAATGCTTTGAATGATTGTCTGATTACCAAAGAAAAGTACGAATGTAACAGAGTGATTTAGTTAGAATTATAGATATATAAGATGTTTTCATAATATATGAAAATGTTGGAGTAGTATATGAAGTATCGTAAAATTGTAGAGGGAACGTTTTTAGAGCGTCCCAATCGATTTATTGCCAAAGTGCTTATAGACGACAGGGAAGAAACCGTTCATGTGAAAAATACCGGAAGATGCCGGGAATTATTACCCAAAGGTGCCAAGGTATATATGGCAGATGAAGAGGGTAAGGAACGTAAGACCAGATATGATTTGGTCGCTGCAATTAAGCATGACAGAATTATTAATATGGATTCACAGGCTCCTAATGCAGTGGTAAAAGAAGCGCTGCAGCAGGGGCTGATTTGGCGTGATATTAAGGAAATCAAACCGGAATGTACTTATGGAGAATCCCGGTTTGATTTTTTTGTACAAAAAGAGTCGGATTCCAAGGGAACATTTATTGAAGTAAAAGGAGTTACTTTGGAGAATGATAATATAGTATCCTTTCCGGATGCACCTTCCGAAAGAGCTGTAAAGCATGTGGATGAACTGATTAAAGCACGAAAAGAAGGGTATGAAGCCTGTATTCTTTTTGTAATTCAAATGGAATCTGTAAAATTTTTAACTCCAAATGAAGCAACCCATAAAGAATTTGCGGATGCTTTAAGAAGGGCAAAGGAAGCCGGAGTTCAAATTATGGCATATGATACCAAAGTTACACCGGACACCATGGTTTTAAACCGTCCGGTAGAAGTGCGTTTGTTTTATCAGGAACAATACGAAAAAATAGCGGTTCCCCTTTTGGCATGGTATGATAGAGGACACCGCAGTCTGCCTTGGAGAGAGGACCCTGTAGCCTATAAAGTCTGGATTTCGGAAATTATGCTGCAGCAAACCAGAGTGGAGGCAGTAAAGCCTTATTTTAACCGCTTTATCAATGAATTACCGGATGTAAGAAGTCTGGCAGAATGTGAAGAAGATAAATTGTTAAAACTGTGGGAAGGATTAGGATATTATAATCGTGCCAGAAATTTGCAAAAAGCAGCAAAGCAGGTAATGGAGGAATATGGTGGGCAGATGCCACATACCCAGGATGAGTTATTAAAGTTAGCCGGAATCGGAAATTATACCTCCGGTGCCATTGCATCCATTGCCTTTGGAGAAAAAGTACCGGCAGTAGACGGAAATGTGCTTCGTATTTTAAGCAGATTATCCCTGGATGAAGAAGATATTTTAAAAGATAGTACCAAAAGACGAGTGGAACGTCAGCTTTTGGAGGTTATGCCTAAAAGCCGTCCGGGAGATTTTAATCAGGCATTGATGGAATTGGGAGCTACAGTTTGTATTCCTAACGGAAAACCCAAATGCGAAGAATGTCCTTGGGAAAACATTTGTATGGCACACAAAGAAGGAAAAGAAGAGGAATTTCCTAAAAAGGAAGCGAAGAAGAAACGTACTATAGAAAAGAAAACAGTTCTGATTATTCAGGATGAAAATAAATCTGCCCTGCACAAACGTCCCGCCCAAGGACTTTTGGCAGGATTATATGAATTTCCAAATTTAGAAGGACATCAATCGGAAAAAAGAATTCTGGCGTATTTAAAGAAAATAGGTCTGGAGGTTTTACGTATTCAAAAAATGGAACCCTCTAAGCATATATTCAGTCACAAGGAATGGCATATGATTGCGTATCGGATTCAGGTAGATGAATTGGCCCCAAAAGGAAAGCAATTAGAAGAAGAAAATTGGATTTTTGTAGAATCAAAAGAAGCTGAAATAAAATATCCGTTACCATCTGCCTTTGGAGCATACACGAAATATTTGAATATTGTCCAGGGAAGTGGTAAAATAAAAGATGATTTTGTTACAATAGATTAGAAAGAACGTGATAAAGTCAGAAACGAGAGGTTAAAATGAAATTATTATCTGTTGCGATTCCCTGTTATAATTCACAGGAATACATGAGAAAATGCATTGAATCACTTTTAAAAGGTGGAGAAGATGTTGAAATTATAGTTGTTAATGACGGTTCCAAAGATAATACTGCAAGCATTGCAGATGAATATGCAAGAAAGTACCCTTCCATTGTAAAAGCGGTACATAAACCAAACGGAGGTCATGGTTCCGCTGTAAACGCAGGAATTGCCAATGCTACCGGCTTATTCTTTAAAGTAGTGGACAGTGATGACTGGGTAAAAGAAGAAGCATATGATGCCATTATGAACAAATTGCGTGAGCTGGTAAAAAGCGGTCAGATGATTGATATGTTTATCAGCAATTTTGTTTATGAAAAAGAAGGAGAAAAAAAAGGAAAGGTAATGCGTTATAAGCATGCCATTCCACAGGACAGGGTTTTTGAGTGGAAGGATGTCAAACGTTTTCATACCGGACAGTATATTTTAATGCATTCCGTAATTTATCGTACAGGACTTTTGAGAGAATGTGGGCTTGAACTGCCGGAACATACCTTCTATGTAGATAATATTTTTGTGTTTAAGCCATTGCCTTATGTAAAACGTATGTATTATATGGATGTTAATTTCTATCGTTATTATATTGGCAGGGAAGATCAGTCTGTAAATGAAAAAATTATGATTGGAAGAATCGACCAGCAGATTCGTGTTAATAAGATTATGATGGACTATATGGTTGATAATAAACAATTAATCTGGTCGAACCGCAAGTGCAGACAGTACATGATGAATTATTTGGATATTATTACTACGGTTTCTTCTATTTTATTGATTCGTGCCAATACGGAAGAATCCTTGGAAAAGAAAAAAGAATTATGGAGTTATATTAAAGAAAAGGATCAGGGTATCTTTTGGAAATTACGTTATGGATTACTTGGCCAGTGTACCAATCTTCCGGGAAAAAGCGGACGCCGTATTTCCGTAGAGGGATACAAGATTTGCAGAAGATTTTTTAAATTTAATTAATGTATAAATAGTTATAAAATGACAATGGATTACTATACAGATAAAATAGGAGTAATTTACAATTAAAGAGGAGAAAAAATGTATTATTTTATAGTCAACCCTTCCTCCAAAACCGGATTAGGTGAAAAATACTGGAAACGGGTACAAAGAGTTCTTGATGAGAAAAAGATAGAATACAAAGTGGCATTTTCCAAAAGAGTAGGTCATGTAGAAGAAATTGTAAAAAAACTTACTGCAGAAAGTAAAAAAGATAAGATTCATCTGGTAATTTTGGGCGGAGACGGAACTGTTAACGAAGCTGTTCAGGGAATTGAAGATTTTAGTAAGGTAGTTATCAGTTATATTCCTACCGGTTCCAGTAACGATTTGGCAAGGGATATGGGCATTTCCCGTAATCCGGAAGAGGCTTTGGAGGCTATTTTAAAGGCAGAAAAAGAGAGTTACATGGATATGGGTCTGGTTCATTATGATGAAGCTTATTTAAACGGAGAAATGGTGCAGGTTCCTGACAGAAGATTCATGGTAGGCTGCGGTATGGGGTTTGATGCGGCAGTTTGTGAAGAAAGCATGCGTTCCAAATTTAAAAATATATTAAATAAGGTGAAATTAGGAAAGCTTACCTATTTAGGAATTGCTTTAAAGCAGTTAATCCAGTCAGAAATGATAGATGGAAAAATTATTCTGGATGGGGAAGAAATATCGATTAAGAGAATGTTTTTTTCTGTAGCTATGGTTCATCATTATCAAGGAGGAGGATTTAAATTTTGTCCTGATGCCAAGGAAGATGATGGGCTTTTGGATTTTTGTGTTGCCGCAGATGCTTCTAAATTAAGAGTTCTTAGAATCTTGCCAACTGCTTATGACGGCAAGCATATCAGATTTAAAGAAATTAAAATGCTTCGGGGAAAGAAGGCAACCATAGAAGCTGCGAAACCTATGTGGGTACAGACAGACGGAGAAGTTAAGGCTCAGGCAAGAAAAATTACTGTATCTGATTTAGGGAAAAAAGTACACTTTATCTATTAATAAAAATATGTTATGATGTGTACGTACTGTTGATTTTGACAGTGTAGTAATAAGGTTTGGTGGTTTAATGAAAGAGAAAATTGCCAATAAAAGTACAGGATAGTCTTGAAAGAGACGGGAGGAAAACATGGATATTTTTGGTGTTTTAACGATGATAGGAGGTTTGGCATTATTTCTTTACGGAATGAGCCTCATGGGAGACGGTCTTTCCAATGCGTCCGGCGGTCGCTTGGAAAAAATATTGGAAAAATTAACTTCTAATAAGTTAAAAGCGGTTTTATTGGGAGCCGGTGTTACAGCTGTGATTCAGTCTTCTTCTGCAACTACAGTTATGGTAGTCGGTTTCGTTAACTCCGGAGTTATGAAATTGACACAGGCAGTCGGAATTATTATGGGTGCTAATATTGGTACTACTATGACTTCCTGGATTTTAAGTTTAAGTGGTATTGAAAGCAGCAATATGTTTATGAAGTTTTTAAAACCAACTTCATTTTCACCGATTTTAGCAATTATCGGTGTTGCATTTTTGATGTTTTCTAAAAAAGAGAAGAAAAAAGATATCGGTATGATTTTGGTTGGTTTTGCTATTTTGATGTTTGGTATGGATACCATGAGTAATGCAGTAAAACCATTGGCAAATGTTCCTGAATTTACGAATATTTTATTAATGTTCAGCAATCCTATTTTAGGAATGATAGCTGGTCTTGTATTAACAGCGGTAATCCAGTCATCTTCTGCATCTGTAGGTATTTTACAGGCGCTTTGTGTTACCGGAGCAGTTAGTTACGGAACAGCACTTCCTATTATTATGGGACAGAATATCGGTACTTGTGTAACTGCATTATTATCCGGTATTGGTGCAAGTAAGAATGCAAGAAGAGCATCTTTGGTGCATTTGTATTTTAATCTTGTGGGTACTGTCGTGTTTATGGTAGGTTTTTATGCCATTAACGCAGTGGTTGGATTCCCATTTTTAACAGAAGCTGCTAATGGGGCAGGAATTGCGGTGATTCATACGGTGTTTAATGTATGTGCTACAGCTCTTTTGTTGCCATTTGCTAAATTCCTTGAAAAACTGGCTTGTCTTACTATTAAAGATGATGTGGTAGAAGTAGTAGAAACACCGGCAGACAAAGATTTCAGATTGTTGGATGTACGTTTCTTGGATAAACCCGGTCTTGCTGTTGAGCAGTCCAGAGTAGTTGCCAGAAATATGGCGGAATTATCAAAAGAAGCATTTTTCTTATCCATGGAATTGGTTTCTGAATATGATGAAGAAAAAGCTGAGCGTGTAAGATTTTTGGAAAATGAAATTGACCGATATGAAGATACCTTGGGAAGCTATCTTGTAAAACTTGCCCAGAAGCAGATGGCGGAAAGAGATAATCATAGTCTATCTATTATATTACAGTGTTTAACTGAGTTTGAGAGAATATCTGACCATGCAGTTATGGTAATGCGTTCTGCAAAGGAAATGCATGATAAAGAATTAGAATTTTCTAAGAAAGCTGTAGAGGAACTGACTATCTATACAGAAGCAGTAAAAGAAATCGTAGCTCTTGCTGTAAATGCTTTCCAACAGGAAGATTCCCAAAAAGTTATTGAGCTGGAACCTTTAAGAGATATTGTTTCTAAGTTAAAAGGCGAATTGAAGCAGCGTCATATTAAGAGATTACAAAAAGGAAAATGTACTATCGAATTAGGGTTTATCCATTCTGATGTTATTACAAGTTATAAGAGAGTGGCAGACCATTGCTCTAACGTAGCAGTATGTTTAGCAGAAGTAGGTGCCGATGAATACGAAACCCATAGTTACGTTGATGATATAAAGCATGGAAATAATGAACAGTATAAAAAGAATTATCAGGTATTAAGAGATAAATATTTATTACCATAGTTTTTATTGCAAGGTTGGAACATCTCCAACCTTGTGTTTTAAATAAAGAGGAGATTATGAAAGGTGGAGACAGATATGTACTCATTTGATGAAATTAAAGTGGCAGATCCGGAAATTGCTCAGGCTATTGTAAACGAACAAAACAGACAGAACGAACATATTGAATTGATTGCTTCTGAAAACTGGGTAAGCAAAGCGGTTATGGCAGCTATGGGAAGTCCGCTTACCAATAAATATGCGGAAGGATATCCGGGAAAAAGATATTATGGCGGATGTCAGTGCGTAGATGAAGTAGAAAACCTTGCTATTGAAAGAGCAAAAGAATTATTCGGTTGTGATTATGCCAATGTTCAGCCACATTCCGGAGCTCAGGCAAATATGGCCGTGCAGTTTGCTATTTTAAATCCCGGAGACACTATTATGGGAATGAACCTTGATCACGGCGGACACTTAACCCATGGAAGTCCGGTAAATTTATCCGGTAAATACTTTAATGTGGTTCCTTATGGGGTAAATGATGAAGGCTTCATTGATTATGATGAATTAAGAAGAATTGCACTGGAAGCAAAACCCAAAATGATTATTGCCGGCGCTTCTGCATATGCAAGAACTATTGATTTTAAAAAATTCAGAGAAGTAGCAGACGAAGTGGGTGCCGTTCTTATGGTAGATATGGCTCATATTGCAGGTTTGGTAGCGGCAGGTCTTCATCCAAGTCCAATGCCTTATGCGGATGTTGTAACTACCACAACCCATAAGACACTTCGCGGACCAAGAGGCGGATTGATTCTTGCAAATAAAGAAGCTAACGATAAATATAATTTTAATAAAGCTATTTTCCCGGGAACACAGGGAGGTCCTTTGATGCATGTAATTGCAGCAAAAGCGGTTTGTTTTAAGGAAGCTTTAAGTGAAGAATTTAAAGAATATCAGAAGAGAATTGTGGAAAATGCGCAGGCTCTTTGCAAAGGATTACAGGACAGAGGAATTAAAATTGTTTCTGACGGAACTGATAATCATTTAATGTTAATGGATTTAACTCCATTTAATTTAACAGGAAAAGAAGTAGAAAAATTATTAGATCAGGCTCATATTACAGCTAATAAAAATACCATTCCAAATGACCCAAAATCTGCATTTGTAACCAGTGGCATCCGTTTAGGTACACCTGCAGTAACTACCCGCGGAATGAATGCAGAAGACATGGATAGAATTGCAGAAGCTATTGCTCTTGTGGTAAAGGGTGGCGAAGAAAAGATTGAAGAAGCCAAAGCCATTGTAAAAGAACTGACAACAAAGTATCCATTATAAGACAGAAAAAATAAATTGTACTTGTTTAAGTACAATTTATTTTCGTGTTGCGACAAAATCATCTGTATGATAAAATATCTTTCATGGAAATACAAATGTTTGCGAGAGAAAAACAAATGTAAAAAAGGGGAAGCAATGAAAGAAACAACGAAGTATTATGTAGTTAAGGAAAAAGCAGTTCCGGAAGTACTTTTAAAAGTTGTGGAAGCTAAGAAATTGATGGAAACCAGAAAAACTGCAACGATACAGGATGCAGTAGATAAGGTGGGAATCAGCAGAAGTTCTTTTTACAAATATAAGGACGATATATTTCAATTCCATGATAATTCCCAGGGAACAACGCTTACAATGACATTTAATATTGATGATGAGCCGGGAGTGCTTTCCGATGTATTAAAGAGTATTGCAGATTTTGGTGCTAATATATTAACAATACATCAGAGTATTCCTATCAACGGAATTGCAGCTTTAAGCATCAGTGTACAGGTATTACAGACAACCGGTGATATCTCTCATATGCTGGATGTGTTAGAGACTCAGGACGGGGTTCATCAGGTTAAAATTTTAGCAAAAGAATAAATTTGGAGGAATTATTATGGTTCAGGTTGCAGTATTAGGATATGGTACAGTAGGAAGCGGAGTAGTAGAAGTATTAGAAGAAAATAAAGCAAAGATTACTCCACGTGCCGGCGAAGAACTGAATGTGAAATATATATTGGATTTAAGGGATTTTCCGGGAGACCCTTATGAAAATAAAGTAGTGCATGACGTGAATGTTATTTTAGAAGACCCGGAAGTACAGGTGGTTTGCGAAACTATGGGAGGAGTGGAACCGGCATTTACTTTTTCTAAAAAAGCACTTATGGCAGGAAAAAGTGTTTGTACATCCAACAAAGAATTAGTGGCAGCACATGGACCGGAGTTGTTAAAATTGGCAAAAGAAAATAAATGTAATTATTTATTTGAAGCCAGTGTAGGAGGAGGAATTCCTATCATCCGTCCTATGAACTCTGCCCTTACTGCAGAAAAAATTGAATCTATCCATGGAATTTTAAATGGAACTACCAATTACATTCTTACTAAAATGGATAAAGAAGGAGCCGATTTTGAAGAGGTTTTAAAGGAAGCTCAGGAAAAAGGGTATGCAGAGCGTAATCCGGAAGCGGATGTGGAAGGTTATGATGCTTGTAGAAAAATCGCCATTCTTTCTTCTTTAATGACCGGAAAAAGTGTTAAATATGAAGATATTTATACAGAGGGAATTACAAAAATTACTTCTGTGGATTTTAAATATGCAAAAGCTTTAAATAAATCCATCAAATTACTTGCTATGAGTAAGGATGAAGGTGATGGCTATGTTGCTATGGTATCTCCTTGTATGATTAGTCAGGAACATCCGTTGTTCTGTGTAAGTGATGTGTTTAATGCTGTATTTGTACATGGCAATATGCTGGGAGATTCCATGTATTATGGAAGAGGTGCAGGAAAATTGGCAACAGCCAGTGCTGTAGTTGCCGATGTTATAGACTGTGCAAGACATTTAGGTAAAACAGTAACCTGCCTTTGGGATGAAGAGGTAATGGAATTAAAAGATTACATGGATTCAGCAAAGAAATTCTTTGTAAGAGTAAATAATGAAGGCATGGATAAAGCAGCAGAACTTTTTGGAACTTTTGAAAAGGTTGAAGTGGTAGATGGCGAATTTGGTTTTGTTACAGAAGTCATGACAGAACGGGAATTTGCAGCTAAAGCTGAAAAACTTCCGGAAATGATTAGCAGAATCAGAGTGGAATTTTAAAGGATTCAAAAAGAATATAAGATAAGATTTAATCTTGTATAAGTGTAAGGTGTTTTCAGATGAGTATTGTATGAAAATACCACACGGGGAGACATATTATGAAATATATTATAGTATTAGGAGATGGCATGGCAGATGAGTCTATTCAGGCTTTGGATGGAAAGACACCCTTGGAATATGCCAGAACTCCCATGATGGAGGAGTTAAGTAAAAAAGGTGAAATTGGGATGGTACATACGATTCCTGAGGGAATGGCACCGGGATCCGATACTGCTAATTTATCGGTTATGGGATATGATCCTAAGGTTTATTATTCCGGTCGTTCTCCGTTAGAAGCTTTGAGTATTGGTGTACCCATGAAAGAGGATGATATTGCATTCAGATGCAATGTTGTTACTATTTCTGAAGAGGATACCATATTTGAAAACCAAACTATTTTAGACCATAGCTCAGGTGAAATCAGTACAGAGGATGCGGCAGTTTTGATTGAAACTGTAAAAAAGGAATTGGCAAAGGAAGGATATAGCTTTTATGTGGGAACCAGCTATCGTCATTGTCTGATATGGGAAAAGGGTCAGGTAGTAGAATTGACACCTCCTCATGATGTTTTAGAACAGGTCATTGGGCAGTATTTACCTAAGGATGAGGTTTTAAAAGAGATGATGAAAAAAAGCTATGACATTTTAAAAGACCATCCTATTAACGTAGAACGTAAAAAACAGGGATTAAATCCAGCCAACTGTCTTTGGTTCTGGGGAGCCGGAACCAAACCAAGGTTATCTGATTTTAAAGAAAAAACGGGAAAGAAAGGAATCATGATTTCTGCGGTTGACCTGTTAAAAGGAATTGCTGTAGGTGCAGGAATGGATAATGCTTATGTGGAGGGAGCCAACGGAGGGCTTCACACCAATTATGAAGGCAAAATGCAGGCAGCAGTGAAAGCAGTTGCAGAAGATGGATATGATTTTGCTTATATCCATGTAGAAGCACCGGACGAAATGGGGCATCAGGGAAGCGTAGAAAGAAAGATTCAGGCAATCGAGTATTTGGATGAGAGAATTATTACACCGGTAGTGAATCATTTGAAAGAAAAAGGGATTGATTTCAGAATTTTGATTTTACCGGATCATCCTACTCCAATCCGTGTAAGAACCCATACTGCGGATAATGTGCCGTATTTATTATATGACAGTACTCTTGAAAGAAATGAGGATTGGTCTTATAATGAAAAAGATGCGCTAAGCAGCGGAAACCTTATAGAAGAAGGTCATACTTTAATTGATAAGCTGTTTGAAAGATAAAAAGATAGGTTATATAACCTAAAAGATAGATTGTAGTGGAATATAGATATACATAGAGTACATAGGAAACTATAAGTGGAGGAGATTATGAAAAAAGTAGTTAAGTTTGGAGGCAGCTCATTAGCCAGCGCGGAACAATTCCGTAAGGTTGGTGACATTGTAAGAGCGGAAGAAGATAGAAGATATGTAATACCTTCTGCACCGGGAAAAAGATTTTCCGGGGATACTAAAGTAACGGATATGTTATATGACTGTTATAAGGCAGCAGAAGAAGGAGAAGATTTTAAAGGAAAATTTAAAAATATCAAAGCAAGATATGATGAAATTATTTCCGGCTTGGGCTTATCTCTTTCTTTGGACAGTGAATTTAAAGTCATTGAAGAAAATTTTAAGAAACAGTTGGGTGAAAACTATGCTGCATCCCGTGGAGAATACTTAAACGGTATTATTATGGCAGATTATCTTGGTTTTGCATTTATTGATGCAGCAAAAGTAATTTTCTTTAAAGAAGATGGTACATGGGATGAAGAAAAAACAAAAGCGACTCTGGGAGCGGAGCTTGCAAAACATGATAAAGTGGTTGTTCCGGGATTCTATGGCTCCCTTCCTGACGGAACTGTAAAAACATTTTCCAGAGGTGGTTCTGATATTACCGGTTCTATCGTTGCTCAAGCTGTACATGCAGATGTGTATGAAAACTGGACAGATGTTTCCGGATTTTTAATTGTTGACCCTCGTATTATTCCTGACCCGGTAGGAATTGAAACCATAACATACAGAGAACTTCGTGAGCTTTCTTATATGGGAGCAACTGTATTGCATGAAGAAGCAATCTTCCCGGTTAGAAAAGAAGGAATTCCGATTAATATCCGTAATACCAATGCACCGCAGGATAGTGGTACATGGATTGTAGAAAGTACTTGTCAGAAATCAAAATATATTATTACAGGTATTGCAGGTAAAAAAGGTTTCTGCTCTATTAACATCGAAAAAGATATGATGAACGCAGAAATTGGTTTTGGTAGAAAAGTACTTAACGTATTTGAAGATAATGGGATTTCTTTTGAACACGTTCCATCAGGAATTGATACCATGACTGTATTTGTTCATCAGGATGAGTTTATGGATAAAGAGCAGCAGGTAGTAACAGGAATTCATCGCCTTGCAAAACCGGACACTATTGATATCGAAGCAGATTTAGCTTTGATTGCAGTTGTAGGCCGAGGCATGAAATCTACCCGTGGTACTGCAGGAAGAATTTTTTCAGCGCTTGCCCATGCAAAAGTAAATGTTAAGATGATTGATCAGGGCTCCAGTGAGTTGAATATCATCATTGGTGTAAAAAACGAAGATTTTGAAGCAGCAATTAAGGCTATTTACAATATTTTTGTTGTTGCAAGATTGTAAAAATTAAATAAAAAAGTTAAGAGGCTGTTTTCATGACAGCCTTTTTGCTTTTTATTAAAAATGTAGGAATGGAGTGATAAAACAGATAATTTAAAAGAAACAAAAAAGTAGAATGTTAATAAGATGTAAAACGAAGAAAAAACTGAAAATATAAAAATAAATTACAAAAATGTATTGACAATTCCAAATTCGATGGTATAATAAAGACATAAACAAACAAGAGAAACAAAAATAAAAGAAAGAGAGGTACAGACCACCAAAACCTTAAGTTAAAACCTAATTTAAAAAACTAGAGAAAAGTACATATAAAAGTAAAAATACAGAAAAGATGAGATTCATAAATAATAAGTTCTAGAATATTTAGTAGTTATTAGATAAATATTCTGGAAGAGAAGAAAATCTAATAATACAAATAGAGAAAATTTTAGAAAGGATAAAAAAGAATTTCATAAGTATTTTGAAAAAGAGAAGAACCAAACAGAATTTCTAAAAGATATAAAAGAATAACCAAAATTTATATAAGAAATTTAAAGAGGACGAAAAAGTACAGAATCTGGTAAAAGGATTACAAGGGTAATCAAAAGAATCGATTTAAGTACATCAAGAAGAGAGAAAAGTAATGATTTGTAAAGAAAAACATTACAGTATATGAATACGAAATAGGATGGAAAGAAGAGAAAGTACAAGTGAATAAAGATGTGAACCAAAAAGATGTTTAAGAAAACGGAGGAAATAACCATTGGAAATCACAGCATAGAAGCGGGTATCAAGTAAAACAAGATTGATACCCGCTTAAAGTTTTGCTATACTGTACTGTATACAGAAGAAAGGTATAGGAAATATGGAAACAAATGATATTGAAATAGAAGTATTGAGCAAAGAAGAAAAGAGAGAGAATCGAAGACAAAGAAGAATCAGAAATCAAAGAATAGCTTATATAAGCTTAATATTAACAGTAATACTTTTGATTGCTGCTTTGGTTGGTGGGATTGTATTTTTTAAATATCAGATAGAAGAAAAGAAACAGCAGGAATTGGAAGAACAAATTGCAGAAAGTGAAATAGAAGATTTCACAGAAGATATTTTGAATGCTACCGAGGAGGAAGTTATGGAAGAAAATAGTGGGGATAACACTATGGGTTCCACAGAATATACGGATGAGATGGTTTTGGATGAAGTTGTAGAGGCTGTGATTTCAGAGATGACATTAGAGGAAAAAGTTGCAGGTCTATTTATAGTAACACCGGAATCCATTACCGGTGTTTCCCAAGCGGTTCAGGCAGGAGAAGGGACTAGAACTGCATTGGAAAAATATCCGGTAGGAGGACTGATTTATTTTCAAAAAAATATTCAATCGGAAGAACAGGTAAAAAAGATGGTTGAAAATTCCCGGGCTTTCAGTAAATATCCTTTATTTATTGCTGCAGATGAAAGTTTGGGAGAAAGTTCGCAGTTGGCAAGTTATGGAATTAATTTAAATTTTGTTTCTATGGCAAATGCCACAGAGGGGAATGGAGCAACTGTTTGTATAAAGGGATTTCCTTATGGAAATACAGAATCTAATGAAAAGCAGAATGGTTTGGCGGTGATAGATAAATCCTTAGAAGAATTGAAGCGGGCAGAAATAGTATCTTATGTTAATGCTATTGCAAACGGAGTTGATATGATTATGGTAGGGCATATGTCTCTGCCACAAGTGGTGGGTGATAATACTTCTATTACTATGTCAAAAGAAGTGATTTCTGATTTGTTGAGAGCAGAACTGGGCTATAATGGAGTAGTTATTACAGATGCTATGAATATAAGTGCCATTACGGAATATTATGGAGCGGATGAAGTTGCTATTCGAGCCTTTAAGGCGGGAGCAGATATGGTATTAATGCCTGAGAATTTTGAAACAGCTTATAAAGGAGTAATTGCTGCAGTGCAGGAAGGCACCATAAGTGAAGAAAGAATTAACGATTCTTTAAAGCGGGTATTTAGAATAAAATATGCAGACAGAGTGATAGAGTAAAGACATTAAAATGTGTGCGTTACAGAGAATATGAAATGTAAAAATTATTGCAGTGTATCGATGGATACACTGCTTTTTTGTATAGTGGTTGACATTTCTAAAAGGAAGGAGTATGATAAACATATGAACAAATATTCATATGTTCAAACGAATGATATTTATAAGAATCTGGCTTTGAGCAAATGAAAAGCATTACAAGAAGAAAGGGGGATATATGAAAAGAAATATAGCAGAAGAGCATGCAGAAAGCTGTGAAATGATACACCATCATTGCGATGTAGTGGAACAGGTTATGGGAGAAATGCCTCAGGATGAAGATTTGTATGATTTAGCAGATTTTTTTAAGGTATTTGCAGACACTACCAGAATAAAGATTCTTTATGTTTTGTTGAAACAGGAAATGTGCGTATGTGATATTGCACAGACTCTGGAGATGACACAGTCAGCTATTTCTCATCAGTTAAGAATTTTAAAGCAGATGGATTTGGTAAAAAACAGAAGAGACGGAAAAACCATATATTATTCTCTGGCAGATAACCATATTGTCAGTATCCTAAGTCAGGGAATGGAACATATTAATGAATAGAGAAGGAGGAGCAGATTTAAGAATAATCTGCAAAAGAAAATATGAAAAAAACATATATTTTGGAAGATTTGGATTGTGCACACTGTGCAGCATTAATTGAAGAAAAAGTTGGGAAATTAGAGGGAGTAACTAAAAGTACAGTTACTTTGTTAACACAGAAATTAGTGGTAGAAGTAGAAGATGATAAAGCAGCCGGTTTATTAAAAGAAATTACTAAGATTGTAAAAAAACATGAACCGGATGTAGAAGTGATTGAAAAATAAGAGTAAGAATAAGGGGCTGTAGTTACAGCCTCTTGTAAATTTATGGGAGAAAAGATGACTAAGAAATTAAAAAAGAGACTCAAGAGAATATTATTAGGTGCAGGTTTATTTTTTCTTGCGGTATTAATTGAGAAACTGATTCCGGTGATTGGCAATACGGTACTGATTTTTTATCTGCTGGCTTATGCGGTAGTTGGTGGAGACGTGGTAAAAAAGGCAGTGACTAATATTTCCAGAGGTCAGGTTTTTGATGAAAACTTTTTGATGCTGATTGCTACGGTGGGTGCTTTTTTTGTTGGAGAATATCCGGAAGCAGTTGCGGTTATGTTGTTTTATCAGGTAGGAGAATGGTTTCAATCCTTTGCTGTTAATAATTCCAGAAAATCTATTAAGGAATTGATGAACATCCGTCCGGACTATGCAGTAGTTCTCCGTGAAGGTGAAGAAATGGAAGTGGATCCGGATGAAGTTGTCATTGGAGAGATTATTCTGGTTAAACCGGGAGAAAGAGTTCCTTTGGACGGTAAAGTAGTGAAAGGTAATTGCAGTCTGGATACCATGGCCTTAACCGGTGAAAGTGTTCCAAGAGATGTAATTTGTGGAGATGAAATTATCAGCGGATGCATTAATCTGAATAGTGTGATAGAAGTGGAAGTTACTAAAGAATTTGCTCAGTCCACGGTTACAAAAATATTGGATTTGGTGGAAAATGCTTCTTCGCAAAAAGCAGTAACAGAACAGTTTATTACCAGATTTGCAAGATATTATACACCGGTTGTGGTTATTTTGGCGGCTATACTTGCTATAATTCCATCTTTAGTAGTAGGTAATTTTACAACATGGTTATATCGTGCTTTGAGTTTTTTGGTAATTTCCTGTCCCTGTGCTCTGGTAATCAGTATACCGCTTAGTTTCTTTGGCGGAATTGGCGGGGCTAGCAAAGCCGGAATCTTAATCAAAGGAAGCAATTATCTGG
Organism: Lachnospiraceae bacterium; assembly: GCA_017555455.1. GTDB lineage: Bacteria > Bacillota > Clostridia > Lachnospirales > Lachnospiraceae > SFDP01. The sequence goes on along the minus strand of JAFZGJ010000026.1, from coordinate 43 downwards.
AAATTCTGGCACAGGCAGAAACCGTTGTTATGGATAAGACGGG
>JAFZGJ010000025.1 GCA_017555455.1 Lachnospiraceae bacterium | reverse complement strand
CCTTTTATGACGGTTAATCAAGGGGTGGATGTGTCGGATTCTACCTATAGCTTCAGTAATTTTCTTTTCTTTGAACGGATGGAAGGAATGTGGGTGGTGTCCACCTATGTTTCTAATGTGGTAGGGTGGCTGTTAACCAAACTGCCTTTTGGAACCACTTTGTTAGGAATGAAAATATATGCTACGCTTCTGATTAGTGCTACGGTGCTTATGGTATATTTTATGTTCCGCAAATGGATGCCGGCTTGGATTGTGTTTGTGGGAGAACTTGTTGCGGTAGGTTTTTGTTGGATTCCTGCCGGGATTTTATATAATTATTTGTCCTATTTTCTGCTTACTTTGGGAGCTGTTCTCCTTTATCAGGGACTGGTAGAAGAAAAAGACAGTTTGCTGATTATTGCAGGGATTGCTTTGGGAATCAATGTTTTTGTCCGTATTCCCAATTTGACCCAAATGGCCTTGATTGTTGGCTTGTGGTATTATTTGGCAAGCAAACATAGAAAAATAAATGTCATAGTAGAAAAGACTCTCAAATGTTTGCTGGGATACTTCATAGGAATAGTAGTGCCTCTGATAGGTGTAGTTATCCGGTTTGGATTTTCCGGAATTGTGGAAATGATTGCAGGATTGACCGGTATTGGCAGTACAGATGATACCTATTCTATTTGGTCTATGATTGTCAGTGTCTTAGAGGCATATAAAAGAACTTCAAAATGGGTGTTTCTTATGATTATAGGGATTGCCATGGGAATGACAATGTTTTTTTGCTTCCGGGGAAAATGGGAAAGGATAAAAAAGATAGCATTTGTTTGCGGCATGGCGTTACTTCTCCGTTTTCTTTGGGGAAGAGGGATGTTCAGCTTCCGCTATTATGAAGATTATACCAGTATGTATGAATGGGGGATGGTTGGCTTATATCTCATATGGATTGCCGCGATTTATATGCTTATTTCCAATAAAAACTCTTTGGAAGAAAAATTATGGGCAGTGATAACTATGGTAATCACCATGATAACCCCTTTGGGAAGTAATAATTATACTTTCCAAAATTTAAATAATCTGTTTTTAGCAGCACCTTTTGCTTTTTATACTTTTGTAAAGCTTTTCAGAAGAAAGCCTGGAAAAGGATTGATTTCCGGGATTACTTTCCCTTGGAAAGCTATGCTTGCTATGTTGGCAGCAATGATATTAATTCAAAGTGTTGGATTTCACAGCCAATTTTCTTTTCGGGACGGGATGGATGGAACTAAGAGAGATTATACCTTTAAAAACGCTAAAGTTTTGACTGGGATGCAGACCACAGAAGCAAACGGTGAGGCTTTGCAGGGATTGTTTGGCTATATAGAGGAAAAGGGATTGAATCATAAGGAAGTCATTCTTTACGGAGACTGTCCCGGATTAAGCTATCTTTTAAATATGCCTTTTGCGATAGGAACTGCCTGGCCGGATTTGGGCTCTTATCCTTATGATACTTTCGTGCAGGATTTAAAGAAACTGGAAAAAGCACCTATGGTGATTATCCGAAGCACAGTTACAGAAGATGAACAAAGTGTACAAAAGAAAGAGTATTTGAGTGCTTTTATGAACAGTAATGGATATGTAAATATATATAATAACGGAACTTATGGAATTTATGTGACACAAAAAGAAGATTTAGTGGAAGTGAAATAAGTAACAAATTGTTGGGAGAAAAATATGATTTGTTTTAATGTGCCGCCTTTTACAGGCAAAGAATTAGAATATATGAAGGAAGCCATTGATGCGCAGAAAATCTGCGGAGATGGGCAGTTTACAAAAAAATGTAATCAGTGGCTGGAAGAAAAGACGAAAACCAAGAAAGCTTTGCTTACCACTTCCTGTACCCATGCAACAGAATTGGCAGCACTTCTGGCAGATGTAAAACCGGGAGATGAGGTAATTATGCCATCCTTTACCTTTGTATCTACGGCAGATGCCTTTGTGCTTCGCGGAGCGGTGCCGGTATTTGTAGATATCCGGCCGGATACTATGAACATTGATGAAACGAAAATAGAAGCGGCAATTACAGAGAAAACCGTAGGGATTGTTCCGGTACATTACGCAGGTGTTTCCTGTGAAATGGATACTATTATGGCCATTGCAAAAAAATATAATCTGTGGGTTATTGAAGATGCAGCACAGGGAATTATGTCGACCTATAAAGGGAAGGCTTTAGGAACCATCGGAGATTTTGGGTGCTTTAGTTTCCATGAAACGAAAAATTACAGTATGGGGGAAGGGGGAGCCATTCTCATACAGGATGAAAAATATATCGAAGAAGCAGAAATTATCAGGGAAAAGGGAACCAATCGGAGTAAGTTTTTCCGGGGACAGATTGATAAATATACTTGGGTGAATTATGGTTCCAGCTATCTTCCAAGTGATATGAATGCTGCTTATCTTTATGCACAGCTGGAGTTAGCAGAGGAAATCAATGACAAGAGATTGTCCTGCTGGAACCGTTATTATGAAAATTTAAAAGAGTTGGAAGAGGCAGGAAAAATCACTTTACCGACGATCCCGGAAGGTTGTGTTCATAATGCACACATGTTTTATTTTAAAGCTAAAGATTTGGAAGAAAGAACTGCCTTTATTGATTTTATGAAAGAAAAGGATATTTTGTGTGTATTTCATTATATTCCGCTTCATTCTGCACCGGCAGGAATGAAATTTGGCCGTTTCCATGGAGTGGACGAATATACCACGAAAGAAAGCGAACGTCTGGTAAGACTTCCTATGTATTATAGTTTGAGTTTGGATGAGGTGGATTACATTAGCAATGCAGTAAAAGAGTTTTATTCCGTAAGATAAGGGGAAAGGAGACAGGATGATAAACAGCAGTACACAGGAAAAAATCAATGATATTCTACTATCACTTCTGGTGGTGCTTGGAGTGTATGCTTTTTGTGGATATTTCTTTGATTTCTTTTATGATTTGAATGATGATATGGTCATAAAAGACATTCTGGCAGGGGTATATACCGGTGTGCCGGACGGACATACCAATCAGATGTTATATCCTATAGGATGGTTCCTTGGCTGTTTCTAT
>JAFZGJ010000024.1 GCA_017555455.1 Lachnospiraceae bacterium | reverse complement strand
TCTCCCGAATGGATTGTTTTGCATGATTCTTCTAACATTTGTTCAAAAGTTAATTCTGACATAATTTTGAACCTCCTCAATAATATTATTTGGGGTCGATGCCCCTGCAGTAATACCCACCAGTCGGACAGATTTAGGTAGCTCTAAATTCAAGTCATCTAGTGTCTGTATAAAATGAGTATTCTCACACTCATTTTTACATATCTCGTATAATTTACGAGTATTGGAACTATGGGTTCCCCCTATTACTATCATAACGTCTGCTTCAGCAGCAATTTCCTTTGCTTCTGTCTGACGTTCTTCTGTTGCGTTACATATAGTATTCACAACACTAATATCATAACCTTTTTTTTCAAAAATTTCAACTAATTCTTGAAATTTATTGTAGTTAAATGTCGTTTGGGAAACAATACAGAGTTTTTCTTCTGATTTGCACGAAAATTCTCTTGCTTCCTCTTCTTTTTCCACCACGATTGCCGGGCTACTGCTCCATCCTTTAATACCTTCTACCTCCGGATGCCCGTCATTACCGATAATAATAATCTTCTTTCCTGCACCACTTTCCTTCTCTACAATTTTATGGATTCTTTTTACAAAAGGACAGGTAGCATCTACACATGTGATGCCGTTATCTTCCATAATTTTATAGATATCTTTGCTTACACCGTGAGAACGGATAATTACAATACCTTTTTTCAAAGCTTTCAGTTCTTCTACAGAGTCTACTACTTCTACACCCTTACTTTTTAATTCTTTTACCACTTCTTCATTATGAATCAATGGGCCAAAGGTATAAATAGGCTTGTCCCCATTTGCCTCAATCTGCTGGTAAACCGTTTCCATGGCTTTTTTTACCCCAAAACAGAAACCTGCACTTTTTGCTTTGATAACTTCCATATATTATACCTCTCTATCCTTACGGATCAATTCCATAATGGTATCAACCACTTCTTCAATATTCATCTCGGATGTATCTACCAAAACCGCATCCTCTGCCTGTTTTAAAGGACTGATTTCACGATGCATATCACGATAATCTCTCTCTATAATATCCGCTTCTATTTTGTCAATATCGCAAGCCTCTCCTTTGGCTGTAAGTTCATCAAAACGACGTTTTGCACGTACTCTTGCATCCGCTGTCAGATACACCTTTACATTAGCTTCCGGAAGTACACAGGTTCCGATATCTCTTCCATCCATAATAACCTCTGCACTTTTCGCCAGCTCCTGCTGTAATGCAACCAGTTTTTTTCTAACTTCCCCATTTACAGAAGAGGCGGAAGCCATATTTCCCACTTCCTCGGTACGAATCAAACCATTTACGTTTTCTCCGTCTAATAAAACTACCTGTTCTCCCTCCCTATATTCAATGGTAATTTTGGCTTCTTTGCAAATTTCTTCAATCTTTTCTTTTTCATCTGCGCTTACCTTATTGCGGATTAAGAATAATGCCATAGCACGGTACATTGCCCCTGTATCCACATAAATAAAATTCATTTTTTTTGCAATCTGTTTTGCAATGGTACTTTTTCCTGCTCCTGCAGGTCCGTCAATAGCTACACTATATCCCACTTTCTTCTCCTCCTGTATTTAAATACTGTTTCCTGCCAAATATCCTGTGGACCAGGCAAGCTGCAAATTAAATCCTCCCGTAAGGGCATCAATATCTAACATTTCTCCTGCCATAAAAAGTCCCGGAATCACTTTTGACTCCATAGTAGACGGATTCACCTGTTTTACATTTACTCCGCCCTGAGTAATAATGGCTTCCCGGAACCCTCTGGTTCCCGTAATGGTCATTTCCCAATTCTTAATTAAGGATACCAGATTCTTTCTCTCTTCTTTGGTAATTTCATTAACCTTCTTTTCGGGATCAATTCCACTTAATTCAATCATAAGCGGAACCAACTTTGCCGGAAACAATTTATCTAATGCATTTTTAAATTGTTTATTTTTGTTTTCCTCAAATTCCCGTAAAATTCGCTTATCCAGTTGTTCTTCCGTCAAAGCCGGTTTCAAATCTATGGTACATTTTACTTCTTTTCCATACATCTGCTTTACATAATAGCTGCTGGCACTGATTACCAGTGGTCCGCTAATTCCAAAATGGGTAAACAACATCTCCCCAAATCCATCATATACTTTTTTCTTACCATTCTTAATGGAAAAATTAACATTTTTTAAAGCTAATCCCTGCAATCGTGCCCCATAATCTTCTTTTAATTCAAAGGGTACCAAAGCAGGTTTCGGTTCTGATATTTTGTGTCCATGTTTTTCTAAAATCCGGATTCCGCTACCATCAGAACCGGTAGGTTCATAAGAAAGTCCTCCCGTGGCAAAAATCACACGGTCTGCCGGCTTTCTCTCTTTTTTCGCCGTAAGGACCCCTGCAATCGAACCATCTTCATTTAAAATCAAATCTTCCACTTTACAATGAAAGGTAATCTTTACTCCCAAGGCTTTCAATTTATCCGCCAAGGCTTTTGTAATGTCTGAAGCATGATCTGATACGGGAAAAACTCGGTTTCCTCTTTCTATCTTTAAAGGACAGCCATTTTCTTCAAAAAAATCCATAACCGCATGGTTATCGTATTGATAAAGACTGCTGTACAAAAATTTTTCATTACTGACAATATTCCCAAAAAACTCTTCCATATCACAGGCATTGGTAACATTACATCTTCCTTTTCCCGTAATATATATTTTCTTTCCTAATTTTTCGTTTCGTTCCAGTAACTCTACTTCATGCCCCTGCCCTGCAGCACCAATTGCTGCCATCATTCCTGCAGCACCGCCGCCTACCACAATTATTTTCATATAATATCTCCATATTTTTCCTAAATTTAACGCCCTCCGGCTTTTTATTTTCTTTTTAAGGAATAATCCAATACCGGAGCCTGATCGATAAAGTTAATTTCATCATTCAAATATACCTGATAATTATTCCATGCCTGTTCCAGGTTAGTTAAATTCTGTTTTACCTCATTAGGACATTTCATACACAAAGCTACTACCAGAGCATTGATTAAACTCAAAGGTGCCACCAATGAATCTACAATAGAAACCATATCACTTCTGGCAAAAAGATTACAGGAAGAATACAGATTCATAGGTGAATGAACAGAATCTGTAATAGCAATCACCTTTGCATTTCTGTCATTGGCGAACTCCATTGCCTTCAACGTTCTCATAGAATATCTTGGAAAACTGATACCGATTAATACGTCATTTTCATCAATACGGATCATCTGTTCAAACATTTCACTGGCACTGGTAGTTCTTAAAACCACCACATTACCACGAATCATATTTAAGTAAAAACTCAAGAAATCTGCCAATGGTTCACAAGTTCTAAGTCCAACTACATACACGGTTTTTGCCTTTATAATGGAATCCACTGCGGTTTCAAAAGCATAAGGATCTACCTGTTCTATGGTATCACTGATTTTTTCCATATCCGCCTGTAAAACATCTACCAGAATTTCGGATTGGGAGCTTCCGCCATATTTGGCTCCCATCTTTGATACTGTATTTAACTTATTTTTTACCCATTCCGCCAAAACCTCTTGAAAATCAGGAAAACCTTCAAATCCTAATCCCGAAGCGAAACGTACTACGGTTGACTCACTAATATCCAAAACACTACCGATTTTAGCTGCCGTCATAAAAACTGCCTGATCATAATGCTCCTTTATAAACAAAGCTATTTTTTTATGACTTTTACTCATCTTTAAATATTTTTCATCGATTAAATCTATGATATCTTTTTCATGTACATCATTCATATCCCGGAATACTCCTCTTTATGCCAAATCCCACATTTTTCTTTTATCTGCGATAATATTAACTTACAAATCCTCTATATGCATTCTTCAACAACTGAATCGTATCTTCCAATTCCAAATCGTAATCCCCGGTAATAGACATACAAGCACTTCCATGGATAAAAATCCACATTTTCATAAATAAATCACCGGGATTTTTACACCCTTCATTTTGAGCTTTGACAAATTCCCGTCCTACAGCTCCCATTTTTCCATTCAAAATTTCATAAAGACTTTTGCCATATCTATTATTGGCTAAAAACAGCATTTGAAACAACTGCTTTTCTTCCACTGCAAATTGAATATATGTAATCCCTAGGTTTACAAAAGGTGTAAAATCATAAAGCTTAGCGCTATGATAATATTCTTCAAAATAATCTACTGCTTTTTCAAACAACTCCTGCCACAATTCTTCCATATTGCTGTACAAACGAAAGATGGGCTGTGTAGAGCATCCTGCCCTTGCTGCTAACTTTCTTGCCGTAATATTCTCAATGCCTTCTTCCCTTAACATTTCAAAGGCAGTTGCAAACAAATAATCCTTAGTAATCGTTTCTTTCCTAGCCATAACCCCACCATCTTTCAAACAAATAACGCATGTAATAACATATGTTATTTTAGCTCATATCTATCCTATCTGTCAAGCAATCTCCAAGTATAATTAAATAATCTAAAAAGCGGGTTGAAAATTATTCTATTAAGCAGCCCTTTGAGAACGTCGGTACTTTGCTTGTGTTTTTTACAAGCTTAGTACCGTTACGTTCGAAAGGAACGAAAGTGTGCTGCGTAGAGAATAATTTCAACCCGCTATAAAATATTCAATTATACAGGATACGCGTTATTAGTTGTATCTGCCTGAGTCATATCAACTTTTTCCTGCTGTGCCTGACGATATTTGAAGAAGTCAGTAGCAACCTGTGGGAATAAAGCGTAAGATAAAATATCTTCATCCTGCTGTTTCCATTCTCTCATTTCTGCTTCTAACTTATCCATTTCGTTTTCGATTAAGTCAGCCGGACGGCAAGTAATTCTTTCTTCACCCGGAATAACTTTATCAATTACTTCCTGGTTCATTGGTTTAACTGTCTGACCATATTCACCACGAAGAACTGCTTTTGTTTCTTTAGTAGCCATTTTGTATCTTTCGCCCATAAGTACATTAAATACAGCCTGTGTACCAACGATCTGAGAAGATGGTGTAACCAATGGTGGTTCCCCAAGGTCTTTACGAACTTCTGGGATTTCTTTTAATACATCATAGTATCTGTCTTCTGCGTTCTGTTCTTTTAACTGGCTAACCATGTTAGATAACATTCCGCCTGGTACCTGATATAATAATGTTTTAATATCAACACCCATTACCTTAGGATTTAATAAGCCGCTTGCAAGACATTCATCTCTGTAAGGTCTGAAGTAATCAGCGATTTCAGCTAATAAGTTCTGGTCGAATCCTGTATCATATTCTGTACCTTTGAATGTTTCAACCATAACTTCTGTAGCCGGCTGAGATGTTCCTAAAGCAAGTGGAGACATTGCTGTATCGATTACGTCTACACCGGCTTCAACAGCTTTTAAGTATGTCATACTAGCAACACCGGATGTGTAGTGTGTATGTAACTGAATTGGAAGTTTTGTAACTTCTTTCATAGCTTTGATTAATTCAGTTGCTTTATAAGGAACTAATAAACCAGCCATGTCTTTGATACAGATAGAATCTGCACCCATTTCTTCAATTCTTTTAGCCATTGTTGTCCAGTATTCAAGTGTATAAGCATCACCTAATGTGTAAGAAAGAGCGATCTGAGCATGACCTCTACCTTCTGTTGCTTTGATTTTGTTTGTAGCATCAACAGCTGCCTGTAAGTTACGAAGGTCGTTCAAACAGTCAAAGATTCTGATGATATCAATACCATTTGCTACAGATTTCTGAACGAAAGTATGTACAACGTCGTCAGCATATGGACGGTAACCTAAAATGTTCTGTCCTCTGAAAAGCATCTGTGTTTTTGTGTTTTTAAGACCATCTCTGATTTTTCTTAAACGATCCCATGGATCTTCTTTTAAGAAACGAAGAGATGCATCGAATGTAGCACCACCCCAGCATTCAACGGAATGATAACCAACTTTGTCCATTTTGTCTAAAATAGGAAGCATTAAGCTGGTAGGCATTCTTGTTGCAATTAAAGACTGGTGAGCGTCACGTAAGATTGTTTCTGTAATACCAATTGGTTTTTTTACGATTTCTGACATTTCCAATTCTCCTTATATATAATATCTAACTTCTTAGAATACTCCAAAGATAGCCATGAATGTTCCGGCAGCTACTGCTGTACCGATTACTCCCGCTACGTTTGGTCCCATAGCATGCATCAAAAGGAAGTTTGTAGGATCTGCTTCCGCACCAACCTTCTGAGATACTCTGGCTGCCATTGGTACTGCGGATACCCCTGCAGAACCGATTAATGGGTTAACTTTACCTTTGGTTGCCCAGCACATTAATTTACCGAATAATACTCCGGCTGCAGTACCAAATACGAATGCAATCAAACCTAAAACTACAATTTTAATTGTACTGATATTTAAGAAAGCTTCTGCACTGGTAGTAGCACCTACGGAAGTACCAAGTAAGATAACAACGATATACATAAGAGCATTAGATGCTGTATCTGTTAACTGTCTTACTACTCCGGATTCTTTAAATAAGTTACCAAGCATTAACATACCTACCAACGGAGCTGTTGTAGGAAGAATTAAACATACAACAATGGTAACGATAATTGGGAACAGGATTTTTTCCAATTTAGATACCGGACGTAACTGTTCCATTTTAATTTTACGTTCTTTTTCTGTAGTTAATAATTTCATTACCGGTGGCTGAATAATCGGAACTAAAGACATATAAGAATATGCCGCTACCGCAATCGGTCCCAATAATGAAGTCTGTCCTAATTTACCTGCCAAGAAGATGGAAGTAGGACCGTCCGCTCCACCAATAATGGAAATTGCTGCCGCTGCTTTATCGTTAAATCCTAAAGCAATAGCTCCAAAGTACGCCATAAAAATACCGAACTGGGCAGATGCACCTAAAAGGAAACTCTTAGGGTTAGCAATCAACGGACCAAAGTCTGTCATGGCACCAACTCCCATAAAGATAAGGGATGGAAGGATTGCCCATTCGTCTAATACATAGAAATAATACAGTAAACCACCGATTCCGTTTGCAGCATCTTCCGGATGAACCATAATATCCGGATAAATGTTAACCAGCAGCATACCGAAAGCTATCGGAAGTAATAAAAGAGGTTCGTACTCTTTTCTGATAGCCAGATAAAGGAAAACACAAGCTACTGCAATCATAATGTAGTTTCCAACAGTTAAGTTAAAAAACGCAGTCTGATGCACTAGATTGGTTAAAGTGCTTGATACGTATTCCATTTACGTTGACCTCCTATGGATTTTACCTGTCTGAATCAAAAGATATTTCTTTCTTCCGACAAATTAGTTTAATGTTGCAAGTACTGCACCTGCTTCGATTGCATCACCTACAGCAACTTCAATAGTAGCTACTGTACCATCTTCCGGAGCAACTACAGGAATTTCCATTTTCATTGCTTCGATAATAACTACTGCATCACCTTTTTTCACTGCTGTACCTACACCAGCTTCAATTTTGAATACTTTACCTGCTGCACCGGCTTCTACTTTAATACCACCTGCTGCACCACTTGCTTTTGGTGCTTTAGGAGCTGCTTTAGGAGCTGCTACAGGCGCTGCTTTAGGAGCTGCTGCTCTTGCTACCGGTGCTCCTGTGGATGCACCTTCTTCTACTACTACATCATATACGTTTCCGTTAACGGTAATTGTATAATTTTTCATATCAATCTTCCTCCTGTGGATTCTAACTAAAATCAATTTCTTAAATTTAATTTATTTACGTCTTTTCAGACTTCTTACAACATAACCGCTGGCAGAACCGCTTCCTTCATAAGCAGCGATTGCAGCAGCAATAACTGCAACTAATTCTGCATCATCACTTAAATCTTCGCTGTAAGTAATTTCTTCTTTTTTAATAATCTGTTCTACAACTTTGTCTGTAGTATCCTTTTTCTCTTCTTTCTTTCCGGAAAATGCTTCCTGAATTTTGGGAATAAAAGAGAAACTGGAAATTAAGATAATGATAAGAATCAATACTGCAAATACAGTACCCATACCCATTAAAGTATTTAATGCTGCTTTTGTCATTGTTTCCCCAAAAGTATAAACAACGTTTGTAGAAATACTAAGAAGAGCTAACTCTTCGTCTAACATAATTTCTACATTTGCAGGTCTTAAAGATCCTTGAATGGTAACATTCATTAAGATACCATCATCATAAATAATTTCGTGGTCTGTAACAGACTGATAATCACCCATATCGACAAGAGCTTTTTCATAGTTTGTTAATGCTGTATAAATTACATTATCAGACTCATACTGCTCCATCTGACCGGCAAGAACAATTTGATTCATTGTATCAATCAAACCATCAGCATATTCAAATGCCTGCTCTTCAGTAACACCGTAGTTGTCTACTTCTTCTACAGTACCACCACAAGCTGTCAAACCGAACATACAGGTGATCATACCTAATACTAATAAAAGTTTTTTCATATTAAGTATCATCCTTTCTATACTGTGCCGTGTTTTTTAGCAGGGCGATCTTCTCTCTTTGTAAATAACATTTCAAATGCACCGATAACATATTTTCTGGTGTCTTCTGCTGCAATAATGCTATCTACATATCCTCTCTTAGCTGCACTTACTACATTATTCTGTAATGCAGCATATTCTTTTGCACATTCGTCAATCTTGTCAGCACCCTGACCATTGCAGATAATCTTTGCTGCCAATTTTGCATCCATGGTTCCGATTTCAGCACTATCCCATGCAAATACCATATCTGCACCGATAGCTTTGGAGTTCATAGTAACGTAAGCACTTCCGTAAGCTTTACCAATTACTACATTTACTTTTGGAACTGTTGCATTAGCAAATGCATATGTAAGTTTAGCTGCTTCTCTTGCAATATTCTTTTCTGCACAAGTAGTTGCTTCAAAACCTTTTACGTTTGTAAGAGTTAATACCGGAATTTCAAAAGCATCACAGAAAGTCACGAAATCAGCAGCTTTTTTTGCACCTTTTACTGTTAAAACAGGTTCAAATTTTTCTGCAACTTCACCTTCTTCGTTATAAACTTCTGTACGGTTAGCAACACATCCAACAGTAACACCGTTTAATTTAATAAATCCTGTTACCATTTCTTTTGCGAAATGTCTCTTGGTTTCAAAGAAGTAATTGTCATCTGCAATCTGAGAAAGTGCGATTGCTGTATCACCTACACAATTTGCAAGTTCTGCACATACTCTGTTTAAATCATCTGCACATTCAATGTAAGAATCTGTATCTTCATTGTTTGCAGGTAACATATTTACTAATTCTCTGATTTCTGCAAAAATTTCTGCTTCTTCGCAAACTGCGTCAACGATACCTACTTTTCCACTCTGGAAATCAGCTGAGGAAGTATCGCATCTGGAAATTTCATTTCCGTCCAATGCGTTAGGAGCATTTACAAATAATTTTGCTTTTTTACTTTCCATGAAAGTAAAGTCTGTCAAAGTAGGAATTAAAGCAAGTCCGCCACCACAGTTACCAAAAACAACTGTAATCTGTGGAATTACACCAGACGCTAAAGTCTGTTTCATGTAAACTTCACCGAAAGCATTTAAAGCATCTGTAGCTTCCTGTAATCTAAGTCCGGCAGAATCAATCAATCCGATAACAGGAGCTCCTGTTTTCATAGCCAGATCATAAAGTTTTGCAATTTTTTTTGCATGCATTTCGCCCATGCTACCGCCTAAAACAGAAGCATCCTGGCTATAAACATACACAAGATTGCCATCAATTACTCCATAACCGGTGATAACACCGTCAGAAGGAGTTTCTGTCTGTTTCAAATTAAAATCTGTAGCTCTTGCAGTTACAAGTGCACCAATTTCAACGAAACTGTTCTCATCGAGCAAAGAAGCGATTCTTTGGCTCGCAAGTGTAGTATTGCTCATCTTTAAGCCCTCCATTTATATAAATTAAAAGATAACTTATCTTGCGAAAATGACATAAACGTCCCTTTTTTCGCACCCTACAAGTATAACATACAAAATCTGGAATAGAAAGACAAAGATTCTTTTTTTTGTTTTTTTTTTGTATTTTTCACACTTTGTAGGCTAGACGAAAAAAGAAGTGTATTGAATGCCGGTATTCAAATACACTCCTTTTTTAATTGTTTATCTATTCCTTAATAATTTCCCATTGCGACATATTCAAATCATAATAGTAATAATAATTTGGAAATTCTGTTTCCGGAATATATAGGTTCTTGGAATTATATATTACATATTGAGGAACAATAACCAACGGTATTTTAAACACCTGCTCTTTTTCCATCTGCTGTATTTCCTGATACAGCATCTTTCTTTCATAAGCCCATTTTGTTCCGTCCAAAGCTTTTATTAATACATTGAACACCGGTCTGTTCTTTAATACCACAGACCACATCTGATTTTCGCTGGAGTATTCATTATACCACTCACTGTAATCCACAGCTGATAAGTTTTTTAATCCAACATCATACCACTGAGTATCTACCCACAGCTTATTTGTATCATTGGAACCTATTTCAATAATTTCCGTTTTAATTCCTAATTGATTCCAACTATCTGCAACAGCCTCTAAAAGTTTTACCGAAATATCATCTTGATTGTATCTGGTTAACACTATTGTTTTTGAAAAATCAAATTTTTCCTCTATCAGTATTTTTTTAGCAGCTTCCAAATTGTAGTTCAAATCCGGATTATTAATTTCCACATACCAACCATCGTTCTGAGGTATCCCTCCATCCATTACAGTAGCTGAACCCTTATAAATATCTTCCGCTATTTTGTTCTTATCCAATGCCATTACCAAGGCCTGTCTTACTCTTTTACTTTGAAGAAGATTTTCATTTTCTCCGGTTCTGCCATCTAAATTAAAATACAAATAACGATAATACAAATTATCCATTTTTATAATGTCATAATCATATAATCCCTGATATTTTTTGATAATCTCCGGATTAGATGTAACTGTCATATCAAAATAATCGGTTTCCGGATTTTCTAATACAATGTAACGGATTTGTTCAATTTTAGGTGTTTTCCCCGAATATTGGGGACTTAGAACCAAAACAGCTTCCTTATTATTTTTGTTTTCAACTACTTTATAAGGTCCGCTTCCTATTGGCATTTTCCAGAAATCACAACTTCCCAGTTCTTCCATAGGAATATTTTCCAAACAATGTTTTGGCAAAATAGGAAGCTGTGCCATAATTCCCAGAAAACGGTTATCTTGTTTCGATATTTGAATGGTAATACTGTTCCCCTCAACGGTAATTCCTAAAATGGATTTTGCTTCTCCTTCTTCAAACATCTTAGCTCCGTTGATGCCTTCAATCCCCTTCTTCAAATAGCCGTTTACTTCCTGTGCCAAAAGACAGGTTTCAATACTAAACACCACATCTTCTACCGTCAATTTCTCCCCATCATGCCAATACACATCATCCTTTAAAATAAATACATAGGTCTTTCCATCCGGAGAAATGGTATATTCCTCACATAAATCTTTTTCCACATTATTGATATTTTCCTTTGAAATCAATAATCCCTGGAAAACAAGTCCTCCCCAAAATTGACTTCGATTCAACAACACACTGGAAAAGGGCAATTCTTCCGTAGCAGAATCTACATTTACTGCTACCACCATTTCCTTTACTTCATCTGTATTCACCTTTTTACTTTCAACAACCGTTTTTGTTTCCTGCACATTTTCCGGATTTTGGCATCCTGCCACGCTTACTGCCATAAGAAGAGGAATTACTGCCGTTATAAGAATATTTTTTATCTTCATTCCTAGTTTCCTCCCTCGTGGTTCTCTTTTAATACAATTTCAAACTCCGATACAGGAATCGGTTTTCCATAATAATATCCCTGTGCAATATCACATCCCAGCATTTCGAGGAAATCGCTTTGTTCTTGTGTTTCTACACCTTCAACAATAATCTGAAGATTCAGATGTTTTCCCATATCCACAACATCTCTGATTACAATTTCATCTCGAATATCCATATCCACATCAATATCCAAAAAACTCTTATCAATTTTTAAAATATCAATAGGCATCTTCTTCAACAAATGAAGTGATGAATAACCGGAACCAAAATCATCTACCGCAATTTTAAATCCATAATCCCTTAACTTCTGCATTCTTCTTAAAACGATAGAATCTTCATCCGAATACATACTTTCCGTTAATTCTGTTTTTATCCATCGTGTTTCCAAATGATATTCTTCCATTAAACTAATCAGCTTTTCGATGACACCATCCTTTTCCACATCTGCTCTGGAAAGATTAATGGCGATTGGCACCATAATCTGATTGTTATTGCGCCATTTCACAATGGTCTTTATGGTTTCCTCCCATACAAATAAATCCAATTTGGTAATAAAACCATTGTTTTCAAAAACAGGAATGAATTTAAATGGTGGAATAAGCCCCTTTTCCGGATGATTCCACCGCACCAACGCCTCTGCACTGACAATTTTTTTCGTATCTAAATCAATCTGCGGCTGCAGATAAATACAAAATTGACGAGTTTCCAACGCTTCTTCCATTTCATTTTCCAGGTTTTTATCTTCAATGGCCTTTTGACGCATGGTCTCACTATAAAATTCATGAGTACTTACATGAATCTGTCCTATGGTTTTCTTTGCCATTAGGGCTCTGTCGATAATGCTTGAAAGATTATTATCTTCCGAAACCATACGATAAATTCCCACCTTTAACAACATCCGGTAATTACTTTCCTTCTGTGCTATTTTCCGAGTGATTAATTGGTATACCTGTTCCAGATATCTAATCACATCTTCATCTGAATCCGCCTGTTTTAAAACGATAAAATTATCGGCATTACTTCTGGTGATATAATCGCCCTGCTTCAGACCGTTTTGCAACATTTGTGCAATAAATGCCAATACCCGGTCACCTTCCCCGTATCCGTACAAAGTGTTAATAACTTTAAATTTATCAATATCCGCAGCGATTAAATAATAATTCGTCTGTCTTGCTGAATTCAAAATAGGTTCCACATCAATTCTGAATTTCTCCATACTGTTGATGTTTGCAATACTATCCTTATATGCCTTTTCTTTATCTGCTTCTTCTCTTTTATATCTCTGATAAAAACTGAAAGCAGAAAAAGCAATAACAATGCCGACAATTCCTAAAATTATGTAACCTTTGTATATCAGCCAAATATCCGCAACAGACATAGTCTGCATGGCAATATGCTGCATATTATTATTAATAATAGATGCCATAGATGCATCGGAAATGCTTCTGATTGCTTTATTTAAAATAGGTACCAGAAACTCATCCTCCGCGTTGATACATAAGGTAGCCACATAACTTCCCGGAATATATTTTAAATTCTGTAAAGACTTATATTTTTCATAAATAATAATTTCATTTATTTTCAATTCTGACTGAACAGCCACATCCACACTTCCATCTAGAATTGCATCAAAGCACGCTGTATCACTTTCGTATACTACGAAATTACATATGGTATACATTTCCTGCAAATCATCAATTGCCTGTTCTAAATATGCCGGTATCGCTACCGTCAGGGCTTCTTCCATATTCGTATTTTTTCGTCCTACAAAGGCCATTTTCATATCATAATAAGCATCTGTATAACGAATCTTTTCTGATCCGACTGCGTTTTCTCCTTCATCAATATCTTGATTGTTTAGAATAATTCCTCCTAAAATATCTACCTCTTTGTTTTGCAGCATATCTTCTGCTTCCGAATAGGAATCTGCATAAACAAGATCAAACTCAATCCCTGTCTGATTTTTAATTTTTTCAAGAATATCCTTGGTAATTCCCTTATGTTCCGCTAAATTCCCAAGATAAGAAATAGGATATTGTTCATTACTCAGAACCACCTTGTATATATGACGACTATTCAGGAAATTTCTTTCCTCTTCCGTATATTCCAAATTATTCTGGGAGCCTTCTCCAAAATACTTTTCTTTTAATTCTGCCGAAAAGTTAGGATTTTCCAATTTAATATTTTCTAATGCGTAGTTTAACCGTTCTAATACATAATCCTGTGTTGCCGCAAAGGTAACACGGTTGTTTGAAAAATGTCCGATTACCTTCAGATTATCCAATTGTACATAGGAATCAGTTACAAAAGCATCTATTTTACCATCTGAAAGCTCTTTACACATTTCCTCCAAAGTATCGTACATGACAACTTCATAAAATCCGATTCTCTTTTCATCACAATATCTCTGAAGATTTTCCAATAAGCCGCTCTTTTTTTCAATTCCCAGCGTTACTTTGTCAAAGGCCTGAATGTCCTCAAAATTTAGGTGAAAATTGTTGGTAGCCTTATAAATATATCCAAAATCCTCGCCAATAACCTCACGTGCCACTTTCGCCTTGGTAAAGCTTTCATCCACACCTACCGGTGCCATAATATCCGCCAAACCCACTTCCAAATATCGGATACATTGTTCTCTGGTTCCCTTTAAAAACTCATAATTCCAATCGGTATATTCAGAAATGGCATTTAAATAATCCATCCCGAAACCGTAAAGATTTCCGTCCTTATCCTTTTCAAAATAACCTTCTCTCTCATACCAGGCCACACGAATTGTCTTTTTATTTGTACTATCATACAGCTCCTCTTCTATCAGCTCTTTTTCTTCCACAATACTCTGAAGTATGCTTTCTTCTGCCAAATCAGCTTCTGATGCAAATAAAGTCATTTTAGAAAAACAGAATAACACCCCTATATATAATATCAGAAATACCTTTTTATTTTTCATCTAAGCATTCCCTGCCTTTTTACACATTTTTACTATTATATCTTGTTTTTCAAAAAAAATCATCTATTTTCTTACAATTCCACTAGCATTTAATCATTTTTTTCAAAATTTTTCCAACGCACCATTTAAAATCAATTTTTTCTATTTTTTTGTCACAATACATCTCTTCTTCTAACCATTTTTCCCCTTGAATATAATATACAATTTCTCCCACCTCTTCTCCCTCTTCCACTGGAGCTGTCAATTCTTTTTTCTTTATATTAACCTCTATTTTTTCTTCCGGTTTTAACAAAACAGTTTTAATCCCGTTTTCTTTCCGTTTCAAAACTATAATCTTTTGTTTATCCATTTCCTGCCTCTTGGCATCTTTTACTTCCACTGTCAGTTCCTTCTTATACTCTTTTTCCAAATCTGCCAATTGGTACAATTCATATTCTTTCAATCCGTATTCCATTAGCTTCCTGCAATCTGCCCACTTATAATTTTTGTTTCCCGGCCATCCGCAGGCAAGCAAAGTCACTATATAGCATTTCCCGTTTTGTTCCAAAGCTCCTACATAACAATAGCCTGCTTTTGATGTAAATCCTGTTTTTCCGCTAATAACTCCTTCCATCATATTAAAAAAGCTATTATGATTCCTGCAAGTAAAACTTCTGTTTCCTGCTATATTCTGAAAAGCATAGGAAGGAGTTTGTGTAATTTTTATAAACTCCTCTTTTTGTGGCGAAAGCTTAATACAATATCTCATAATTAAAGCAAGATCTGCAGCAGTAGTTCCATGTGATTTTTCCTGTTCCGTTTTCTCTTCTGTATAATCTGCTATTTTGTTTTGTGATTTGATTTTCCCGGTAGCATCTAATCCGTTAGGCGTTAAGAATATGGTATTTTCACATCCTATTTCTTTTGCTTTCCGATTCATCAGCTTGGAAAATTCTTCCTGACTTCCCGAAATATGTTCTGCAATGGCAACCGCCACATCATTATGAGATTCCAACATTAAAGAATACAACAAGTCCTCCAGATAATACTGTTCTCCCTCTCTGATATGTAACTGCACATCGGGCATGGTAGCCGCATAAGCCGATACCGTCACTACATCCCTTAATCCTCCATTTTCCAATGCCAGAATACAGGTAAGAATTTTAGTCGTACTGGCATTGGCCAAAAATTCCTTTTCGTTTTTCCCATATAAGACACGCCCGGAGCTACCATCCATTAAAACGGCGCTTTTGGCATAAAGAGTTCCTACAAAGGATGGGGGTTCATTTGACTTCTGAATTTCTTCTACGGCATAACAATGTATATCGAAAAACAAAACCAAAATAAGTAAACTTATTATCATTTTATATCTTTTCATTTTCACACATAAATTCCTTTTTAATTATTTTATGCAAAATAGAAGGAAATAGAATTTAAAGCCAAAAAGACCATTGCATAACGAATCGTTATGCAATGGTCCTCTACCTCTACTGACTATAATATAAATCGTAATAGAAACCTTTCTTCAAAAGCAGTTGTTCGTGATTCCCCTGTTCTATAATGTTTCCGTCTTTCATTACTAAAATCACATCCGCATCCCGAATGGTGGAAAGCCTATGTGCTACAATAAAACTGACTCTTCCTTTCATCAGTTTCCCAAAAGCTTCCTGAATCTTCATTTCTGTTCTGGTATCAATAGAAGATGTAGCTTCATCCAAAATTAACATTGGTGGTAAAATTAACATAATTCTGGCAATGCAAATGAGCTGTTTCTGTCCCTGAGACAAACTCCCTCCATCTTCCGTCAAATAGGTATCATACCCCTGCGGCAAACGTTTAATAAAACCATGGGCATGAGCTTCTTTGGCCGCCCGAATCACATCTTCCATAGTAGCTTCCGGGTTTCCCATGGCGATATTTTCAAATACCGTACCTTCTTTTAACCAAGTCTCCTGAAGAACCATACCGTAATTTTTTCTAAGACTCTTTCTGGTAATATCCCGGATATCATTACCATCTACCTTAATTGCCCCTTTGGTTACATCATAAAATCTCATTAACAGATTAATTAATGTAGTTTTTCCGCAACCTGTAGGTCCTACAATGGCAATCTTCTGTCCCGGATTCACAGTCAAATTTAAATTCCGGATTAATTTCTGCTCAGGAACATAAGAAAAGCTGACATCTTCAAAATATATCTTCCCTTCAGCTTCCCCCATAACCACTGCATTTTCCGGTTCCTTCACCTGTGGTGTTTCTTCCAACAGTTCAAATATTCTTCCGGCACAGGCAATGGCATTTTGTAATTCCGTAACAACGCTGGAAATCTCATTAAAAGGTTTGGTATACTGCTTTGCGTAGCTGAGGAAACAAGACAATCCACCAATGGTAATTCCACCACCGTTTACTGCCACAACTGCTCCGCTTAATGCCACACCCGCATACACTAGGCTATTAATAAATCGTGTACAAGGATTGGTTAAGGAAGAAAAGAATATGGCTTTTAAGGAGCATTTTTCCAATCTTTCGTTAGTTTCATCAAAAACTTCCAAGGAAATAGTTTCTCTGGAAAATGCCTGTACAATTTTTTGATTTCCAATCATTTC
This sequence comes from Lachnospiraceae bacterium, assembly GCA_017555455.1. Classification (GTDB taxonomy): domain Bacteria; phylum Bacillota; class Clostridia; order Lachnospirales; family Lachnospiraceae; genus SFDP01. Next base: position 11,237 of record JAFZGJ010000024.1, on the reverse strand, counting down.
ATCAATATACGCAGTTTGTTCACCTCTGGTCACAGACTGCTCTTTAAATAGAGAAAACGTATTTTTTGCAATATAATTTGCCACTACTAAAGATAAAGGTGTAAGACACACTACCACAAGAGTAATCCCCGGATGAATGGATAACATAAAAATCAAGGTTCCCAGAATGGTAACCACACCGGTAAACAACTGACTAAATCCCATTAACAGTCCATCCGCAAACTGGTCTGCATCGGTAATCACACGGCTCACCACATCACCTACCGGATGTCCGTCCATATATTTTAATGGCAATATCTGCAATCTTTCGAAAACATCCTTACGGATGTCTGCTATTACATGATAGGTGATTTTATTATTAAAGTTGTTCATAATCCATTGTAATACCGCTGTAAACACTGCAATCACGGCACTTTTTACTAAAATTCCCTTAATAATATCAAAATCTACTTTCCCCGGCTCTACAATATAATCAATAGCCTCTCCAATCAGAATTGGCAGATACAAGGTCAGTGCCACTACAATTCCTGCAAATACAATGGATAACAGAACCAAAATTCTATATCTTTTAATATAACTCCACACCTTTAACAGGATATCCTTTTGCGTTTTTTTCTTCTCACTCATGAACCGGACACCTCCTTTTTAAATTGGGAAGCATAAATTTCCTGATAAATCTCACAAGTTTTTAACAATTCCTCATGGGTTCCCATACCCACCGGCCTACCATCATCCAAAACCAAAATTCTATCAGCATGCTGAATGGAAACAGTTCTTTGAGAAACAATAAAAACAGTAGGCTTATCCTCCATTTCCTGCAATGCCTTTCTAAGCTTAGCATCCGTTGCATAGTCCAGGGCAGAAGCACTATCATCTAAAATCAAAATTTCCGGTTTTCGAACCAAAGCTCTCGCTATGGTGAGTCGCTGCCTTTGACCTCCGGACAAATTACGGCCATTTTGGGCAATTACAAAATCCAATTTATTTTCCTTACCCAATACAATTTCTTCTGCCTGGGCAATACGTAATGCCTGCCAGATTTCCTCTTCTGTGGCATCCGGATTACCCCAACGGATATTCTCTTTGATAGTACCTTTAAAAAGAACGGCTTTTTGAGGCACCATGCCCACTTTTTTACGAATTTCTTCTTTTTTATAATCCTTCACATTAATTCCATCTACATATACCGCCCCATATGCAGCATCATAAAATCTTGGAATCATATTTACCAAAGAAGTTTTTCCCGAACCGGTTCCTCCTATAATCCCTACTACTTGACCCTTTTCCACTTCAAAACTAAGGTCACTTAAAGATTCTTCTGCCGCACCGGCATATCTTAACCCCACATTCTCAAACACTACATGAGGCATTTCTTTCCGGGATGCGGTTAAAGTTTCCTCCGGAAACTCTTGGGAAGATTCCATGTCCAACACATTCTGAATACGGTTTCCACTGGCTACCATTTTAGTCAAAAGAACAATCATATTTGCCAGCTTTACCAATTCTTCCAAAATCTGTGTCATATAATTATACAAAGCTACTACCGCACCTTGGGTAAGAATACCGTGTTCTACCTGGATTGCTCCCTGCCAAATTAACACTGCAATACCAATATTTACCACCACATAGGTTAAGGGATTGGTTAACGCAGAAATACTTCCGACAAACTTCTGTCCTGCGGTCAATTCTCTATGCTTGTCCGCAAAATCTTTTTTCTCTTCTTCTTCCAGGCCAAAAGCACGAATTACACGGACTCCTACCAGATTTTCTCTGGTGGCTGCCAAAACACCATCCAGCTTCTGCTGCACTTTACGATAGAGCGGAATGGTAATAAGCATGATTCCATAAACAATTACAGTTAATGCTAAAATAGTAATCCCAAATATCTTTGCCGCCTGTCCGTCAATCACCCAAGCCATAATAAAAGCGCCTGCCACAACAAAAGGAGAACGAAGCAACAAACGAAGAGACATATTCATTCCCGACTGTACCTGATTCATATCACTGGTCATGCGGTTTACCATTGCCGAGGTTCCCAACCTATCAATTTCCGTATAAGACAACTCTTCCATATGCTTAAACAAAGCATGTTTTATCTTTTTTACAAATCCCACAGCTGCCTTTGCTGCAAAAAACTGGGCTGTCAAAGAAAAAGACAATCCCACAATTCCAAGAACCACTAAAAATACAAACATTTTAATTACATAGTTTAAATCACGGTTGGCAATTCCCACGTCAATTAAAGAAGCCACTATAAGCGGAACAAAAAGTTCCAGAGTGGCTTCCAATAATTTAAAAAGAGGTCCCAAAATACTCTCTTTTTCATATCCTTTTAAAAAGTGAAGTAATTTACCCATTTTTTATCTCCTAATATGTTAAGTAAATATATTCCTTTCCCTTAAACTCCAAGCTGCAATTCTACCTCTTGCAATGCCTGCTGTTTAAATTCTTCCACCTGCATAGGATTCATTTCCGGTAAAGCTTCCAAAGAATGGATTCCAAATCTTCTTAAAAATTCTTCTGTAGTACCAAACAACAATGGTCTTCCCGGAGCATCCATTCTTCCCAGTTCCGTTACCAAATTAAATTCTATTAAACGGTTAATGGCATGATCACAGTTTACTCCTCTGACCTTTTCCACATCTGCACGGGTCACCGGCTGTTTATATGCAATAATAGAAAGGGTTTCCAACACACTATCTGTCAATACATATTTTCTCGGACTTTTTGCAATTTTAATCAGATACTCATACATATCCGTTTTGGTACACATCTGGAAAGAATCTTCCAATTCCACAATATCAATCCCCCGATTGGACTGTTGTAATTTTTCTTTCATTTCGTATACTATTTTTTTCGTATTTGCTTTACTTTCTTCAATCAATTCCGCTAATTTACTGATTTCCACAGATTCTCCCATGGTAAAAAGTACTGCTTCAATGACAGCTTCCTGGCGTTCTCTATCCATTTTTTTCTCCAATTTCATACTTGTTTCATCATGCTTATGATATAAAATCTTACACTTCTGCAACTTCATTCGATGTAATAATGATATCATCAAACAAATGATCCTGTTCAATGGTAATCTGACCCATTTTCATCATTTCCAATATAGTTAAAAATGTAATCACTATTTCCATTTTATTATGGCTTTTTTCTAAAAGCTTACGGAAACTAAATTTTCTGTGACTTCTGACATAATCCTGAATATAGACCAGTTTTTCATCCATATTTATTTCGTCTTTTTCAATTTTTCCAAACTGACTTCGAATGGGGTCAATTTTATCTTCCTGACGTTTTAATGTTGCCTGAAAAATTTCATGAAGACGGCTTAAATTAATGTCTGCAAACAATTCGTCATAGTCAATGGGAGGCTGATACGCCGCCACTTCCTTGGGAATGGTTGGTTCCTTATAATAATTTTTACTGGCATCCAATTCTCTGTCCTTCAATTCAAAAGACATGTATTTATACATTTTATATTCCAATAACTTCTGAACCAGTTCTTCTCTCGGATCTTCTTCTTCTCCCTCTTCATTTACCTCTTTTGGCAACAACATTTTACATTTAATATCCAACAATGTAGCCGCCATAAGCAAAAACTCGCTCATAATGTTCATATCCTCAGTTTCCAACTGCCTGATATATTCCATATATTGCTCTGTAATTTCTACAATTGGGATATCATAAATATCAATTTTATTCTTATCTATTAAATGAAGAAGTAAGTCCAACGGTCCTTCAAATACTTCCAATTTTACGGCTAACGCCATAGTTCCCTCCATGTGCTACTTTTTTACTCATTTATACACTTGGCTATTTTACTAATTTTCCAAATATTTGGCAACCCAAAACATCTATTCGGTTGCGGTCTTTCCCGTTAAAACCTTTTCGCCTTATTCTTTGTTCTCCGGACTTAAAGTTAAAGAAATCAATTCCCCCGGATTAAAAATTCGGATAGGAATGGTATGCATTCCAAGTCCTCTGCTTAAAATCATGATGGATTCGCCCTGTTTAAAAAGTCCTCCGTCATATTTAGGGAAAAATTTAAATGCCGGAGAAACAACACCTCCAAAGAACGGCAAACGCATCATCCCACCATGAACATGACCGGATAACACCAAATCAGCCCCCCATTCTGCATATTCCTCAAAATAATCCGGATTGTGGGCAAGCAAAATCTCATATTTGTCTGCGATACTTTTTCCCAAAGTCTCCGGCAAATAATCACTCTCCATAGGTACCTTCTTAAAACGTTTATAATAGATCCGTGCCATATCCAATCCGGTAATGCGTATATTATCTTCACACTCCCGGTTTTCATTTCTCATGAACGTAACCTGCATCTTATTTAAATCACTTTCATAATTTTTCCCCATATCCCCATAAACTTCCGGGTATAAGAAAAGTCTGGTTTCATGGTTTCCCATACCATAATAAATCGGATATTTCTTTACCAGTTGCTCCAACAAATTTCTTGCCACCTCATAGCTTTTTTCCGGTTTGGAGGTAAGCATATCTCCTGCAATCAAAATAGCTTCCGGTGCCAACCTGTCAATGGCTTTTAATAACCTCTCATTCTTTTTCCCATAAGATTTATTATGAAGGTCTGATAAAACCACATAATGATGCTCCTTTTTTATCTTATGGCTACTCAAATGATATTTAACTATACGAAAACGATTCCCATCTATTATCATAATGGTCAGAAAAAATATCCCAAAAACCGCGATTATCAATAACAAAATTTTTATCCACTGCATCAATTTTCTATTCCCAAGATGTCTTACGTCTTTTATCCTTTCTTTACTGCTTTTATCAAGAAAACTCTCTCTGATTTTATCTTATCATAACTTGGATGTTCCTAAAAGCCATTTTCCAAAGCCTCTTTTAAAATAATCCCCCAAGCCGGCTTTTTCCAAATCCCGGCAAACTACTAATTCTACCTGTCCAATCTGCTTTTCGCCCAAATAATAATTTACATATCCTACTTTATCACCTTTTTTCAATGGAGCCTCTACGCTTTCAGGAATTTCTTCCTTTTTGGAAATCTGACTCAAATCATTCCCCTCCATATCCAGGTAAACAAAAGATTCTTTGTATTCAATCATAGTTTCCGTCTCCACACCACCATGTACAGGAATCATAGTCAAATTTTCTTTTTTCTCATCTTCATAAAAATGAACCTTAGCGAAACCATAATTTAATAAATTTTTACAATCTTCAAATCGCACTTTATAATCCGGTGCCGCCATAACTACTGCAATTAACTGCACCTCATCCTTTAACGCAGTAGCAGAGAGACAATATTTTGCTTTATCGGTAGAACCTGTCTTTAACCCATTAGCATAGGGATATTGCTTCAAAAGCTTGTTGGTGGACGATAAAGTAAAGGTACTTTCTCCCTTATTGGTTACATGGGTAATATCTTCCATCCAAAGGGTAGTATAATTAAAAACTTCAGGATATTTGGTAATCAATTCTTTCGACATAATTGCCACATCCCGTGCCGTGGTATAGTGCTCGTCAGAACTACTTAATCCGCAACAATCCATAAAATGAGTGTTTGTCATTCCCAGTTCTGCTGCTTTCCGGTTCATCAGATTGACAAACTCTTCTTCAGTTCCCCCAATATATTCTGCCATACAAACACTGGCATCATTTCCGCTGGCAACAGCAATACATTTCAACAGGGTATCTACCGTCTGTACTTCTCCCTCTTCCAAAAACACTTGAGAACCTCCCATGGATTTAGCATAGGCACTGGTAACCACTTCGTCCTGCAAACTGATTTTTCCTTCTTCCAATGCTTCAAATATTAAAAGTATGGTCATAATTTTGGTAATGCTGGCAGGACTTCGAATTTCATCGGGATTCTTTTCAAAAATAACTGTTCCTGTTTTAGCCTCCATTAAAATAGCAGAAGGTGCATTAATTTCAACTCCTTGACTTTCGGCATATACATAGGTACTACCGAAAAAAAAGACAAAAAAAGAAAGACATAAGGATAAAAATAGTGTAGCTGTCTTTTTCATAAGGTTTCCTTTATATTTTAATTGTTCTATACTTATGACTTTCTCTTATCAAATATGTTATATTTTCGCCGTGCAAGCTCGAAAACTTCGTTTTGTCGCAGGCTGAACTGTAACAAAATAAACCCCTGATGTTACCATCAGGGGTTTATAGAAAATTTTAATTAGTTGTATTTACGTTTTCTTGCTGCTTCAGATTTTTTCTTACGTCTTACGCTTGGTTTTTCGTAATGTTCTCTTTTACGAATTTCCTGCTGAATACCAGCTTTTGCGCAACTTCTTTTAAAACGACGTAAAGCGCTATCTAAAGTCTCATTTTCTTTTACGATTACGTTTGACATTCTACACCCTAACCTCCCTTCAGTCCCTTCCTATCAACATGACTGATTTGGGTTTATTTACATGATTATTCACATGCACGAATTATATTATATCAAAACATGGAGTTTCGTCAACTACTTTTTTACATTTTTTTAATGTTTTTCCCAAGTTTTCCACATTTTTCAATACTTTAACTTCTATTCCTTTCTCTACTCATGCATTTCACTATCTGTTTTAGAGATTCCTTACACCTGTGTTTCTAAAACTTCAGCTACTTTTGCAATTGCATCCGGAATACCTGCAGGATTTTTACCACCTGCCTGTGCCATATTAGGACGACCACCGCCGCCACCGCCTACTAATGCAGCGATGCCTTTAATTAAATTGCCTGCGTGAGCACCTTTCTTCATAACTGCTTCTGTTACCATAGCAATTAAGTTAACTTTTCCGTCACAATCAGAAGCAAGTACTACAACACCTTCGCCTAATTTTTCTTTTAACTGATCGCCTAATTCACGAAGTCCGTTCATATCTACACCTGCCACAGAAGTTGCAAGTAATTTTACACCTTTTACTTCTACTACCTGATCCATTACATCACCCAAAGCATCTTTTGCAAGTTTGGATTTCATGGATTCGTTTTCGCTGGCAAGAGCCTTCATTTCCGCTAATAAATGTTCAATCTTTTCTGTTACTTTATCAGGATTTGCTTTTAATAACTTAGCAGCTTTTTCCATATTTGCTTCTAATTCTTTATAATATGCAGTTACTCCGTTACCTGTTAAAGCCTCGATACGGCGTACACCTGCTGCAACACCGCTTTCGGAAACAATCTTGAAAGAACCGATAGCACCTGTATTTTTCACATGAGTACCACCACAAAGTTCTGTAGAGAAATCTCCCATAGATACTACTCTTACTGTTTCACCATATTTTTCACCAAAGAGGGCCATAGCGCCGGATTTTTTAGCATCTTCTACAGACATTTCTTTGGTAACTACTGCCATATCTTCTTCAATCTTAGCATTTACAATAGCTTCTACTTTGTCTAATTCTTCTCTTGTCATTGCTGAAAAATGACTGAAGTCAAAACGAAGTCTGTTGGCATCTACAAAGGAACCAGCCTGTTCTACATGAGTACCAAGTACTTCTCTTAAAGCTTTCTGTAACAGATGGGTTGCACTATGGTTTTTGCAGGTAGCTTTACGGTTAGCCACATCTACTTTTAAGGTAACCACATCACCGTTTTTAATCATGCCCTTTGTAATCTGACCGATATGAGCAACTTTTCCGCCACGTAATTTTACAGTATCTTTAACCTCAAATTCACCTTCCGGTCCCACAATTACACCAAGGTCTGCACTCTGACCACCCATGGTTGCATAGAATGGAGTTTCATCTACAACAATAGTTCCTACTTCACCATCAGATAAAGCTTCTGTAATTTCTGTTTCTGTTGTCAAAACAGTTACTTTAGATTCATGTGTTAAATCTTCATATCCAACAAATTCAGAAGTAATAGCTGCATCAATTTCATCATATACTGTTGCATCAGCACCCATATAGTTGGTTACTTTACGCGCTTTTCTTGCTTTTTCTCTCTGCTGTTGCATTGCAGCCTTGAACCCTTCTTCATCCAGGCTCATGCCGCTTTCTTCTAAGATTTCCTGTGTTAAGTCTAACGGGAATCCGTAAGTATCGTATAATTTGAAAGCATTCTCTCCTGTAAGTACAGTTTTTCCTTCTGCTTCCATTTCTTTTTTCATATCACCAAGAATTGCAAGCCCCTGATCAATAGTCTTATCAAACTTGCCTTCTTCCTGAGTTAATACATTTAAAATAAATGCTTTCTTTTCCTCTAATTCCGGATATCCGTCTTTGGATTCTGCAATAACAGTCTGGCTTAAGTTTGCAAGGAACTGTTCTTTAATTCCAAGAAGTCTTCCGTGTCTTGCTGCACGACGAATTAAACGACGAAGTACATATCCTCTTCCTTCATTAGATGGCATAACACCATCAGAAATAAGGAAAGTTGAAGAACGGATATGGTCTGTAATCAAACGGATGGATACGTCTTTTGCTTCATCGGTCTGGTATGTTACACCAGCGATTTCACAAATTCTATCACGAATAGCTTTCATAGTATCAATATCAAATACAGAGTTTACATCCTGCACTACTGCTGCAAGACGTTCTAATCCCATACCGGTATCAATGTTTTTATTTGCTAATTCTTCATAGTTACCATTACCGTCACCATTGTACTGTGTAAATACGTTGTTCCATACTTCCATGAAACGGTCACATTCACATCCTACTTTACAGTCAGGGCTGCCACAGCCGTATTTTTCTCCACGGTCATAGTAAATTTCAGAACAAGGACCGCAAGGACCTGCACCATGTTCCCAGAAGTTATCACATTTGCCATTTTCATCACGGTAGAATCTTGTAATCTTTTCAGCCGGAACACCAATTACTTTGTTCCAGATTTCAAATGCTTCATCATCTTCAAAATAGATAGATGGATATAATCTTTCCGGTTCCATACCAAGAACTTCTGTTAAAAATTCCCAGCTCCACTGAATCGCTTCTAATTTAAAATAATCTCCGAAAGAGAAGTTACCTAACATTTCAAAGAATGTAAGATGTCTTGCTGTTTTACCAACATTTTCGATGTCACCTGTTCTTACACATTTCTGGCAGGTTGTCACACGGTTTCTGGGTGGAATTTCCTGTCCTGTAAAGTATGGTTTTAAAGGTGCCATACCTGCGTTGATTAATAAAAGTGAGTTATCATTATGAGGTACTAAAGAGAAGCTGTTCATAGATAAATGATCTTTTGACTCAAAAAACTCTAAGTACATTCTACGTAACTCGTTTACTCCATATGCTTTCACTGCTGTTTCCTCCAAAATCAAATAGATATTTCATAATTATTCAGAAGTTTTTCTTTTGAATAATTTTGGTTTCTGATTGTAACTACAGTATTTTATCAAAGAAATCCCTATTTTTCAACAACAAAAAAGAGAAGATTGCTCTTCTCTTTTTACATTTCATGAATTCGTCCACACCATTTTATTTCTATCTTAACCAATCTGCTTCTTAATGGCTTCAATAACCCTATCTTTCTGGAATGGTTTTACAATAAAATCTCTTGCTCCAGCCTGAATAGATTCTACTACCATTGCCTGCTGTCCCATAGCAGAACACATAATAACTTTTGCAGAAGCATCATTGGCTCTGATTGCTTTTAATGCAGCAATACCATCCATCTCCGGCATAGTAATATCCATGGTTACCAAATCCGGTTTCAATGAATTATATTTTTCTACTCCATCTGCACCGTTCACAGCTTCCCCAATAACTTCATATCCTTCTTTCACCAGAATATCTTTTAACATCATTCTCATGAATGCTGCATCGTCACAGATTAAAATTGTTTTAGCCATAATTCTAATACCTTCCTTTATGTAGAATTCCTTATGTATAATAATACCAAAGTTCGTTAAATTTTTCAAACATTTTCACAATATTTAATAATATTTTATTTTATATTATTAATCTTCTTTCTAAACCTTCTTTTCTGTTTCCAATTATAATGTACCTACCTTTTATTCATAATTGTTTTTATTCCAAAACAATTATAAATTTTCCCTAAATTTTCTTAATTTTTCCTGTACTTTTTCGACTAAATACCATTGCATTTCCCATCTAATAGTGCTAAAATTTTGAGTTGAAACGATAATATTTTTTAATAAGAAAGAAGGATAAAAGATTATGAGCAGTAACGCAAAAAAATCTGGTGGCTGGCGCACCAACAAATGGATCAGAGCCGCAATCCCTGCACTTTTATTACACTGTAGTATTGGTACAGTTTATTGCTGGTCTATCTTCAGCCAGGAAATCGCTGATTATATCGGATTCTCCAAAGGAGCTACTGAATGGGCATTCAGTTTTGCTATTTTCTTCCTTGGTATGTCTGCAGCATTCTTAGGTAACGTAGTAGAAAAAGATATTCACAGATCTTCTTTAATTGCAGCTATCTGCTTCGCTGCAGGTATGATCGGTACAGGTTTCTTCATCTTCTTAGGTGGTAAAAATCCTGGAAACATCGTTGCATTACTTGGTATTTACCTTTGCTATGGTTTAATCATGGGTATTGGTCTTGGTACAGGTTACCTTTCCCCAGTTAAAACATTAATGCTTTGGTTCTCTGACCAGAAAGGTCTTGCAACCGGTCTTGCTGTAGCTGGTTTCGGTGCTGCAAAAGCGATTGCCAGCCCAATTATGACATCTATGCTTGCAAACCTTGGTGAAGGCGGAATCTACAAAATGTTCTGGATTCTTGGTTGTGTATACTTTGTAATGATGTTCGTTGGACATTTATTATTAAAGAAACCGGAAGGTTGGCATGAACCTCAGTCCAAATCCGAAAAACAGAGCATTATGTCTGTATTAAAAACAAGAAAACTTACAAACTATATCGGTATCTGGTTAATGTTCTACTTAAACATCACATGTGGTCTTGCATTAATCTCTCAGGAAAAAATGATCGTTAAATGTATCGGTCTTGGCGGAATGGCTGCTTTAATTTCTACAGTATCTGCTATTTTCAATGCCGGTGGACGTTTAGGTTTCTCTGCAGCAGCAGATAAAATGAAAGATAGAAATACTGTTTACAAGATGATCTTCATTATCTCTATCGTACTTACAGGCGCTGTAATCTTAACAGGTGGTATTGTTAATGCTGTTGGAAATCCAGTAATCGTTGCTTTAGTAGTTGCATTAATTATGATGGTTAACGCAGGTTACGGCGGAGGTTTCTCCAACGTTCCTACATTACTCTCCGACCACTCCGGAATGGGAAGTATTTCTACTATCCAC
>JAFZGJ010000023.1 GCA_017555455.1 Lachnospiraceae bacterium | reverse complement strand
TTTTAGAAATTTTTGTAGACAGGATTTTTAGGATTTTGTCCGCACACCCAGGGGTAGAAGTTACTTTGGCAAATAAGGAAAAGAAAAAATATGGAATAAAATTGGGAAAATGTGTAACAGTGCAGGAAGTAGAGTGTATATATAATTAATAGGTGTATAGAAGAAATATGCACTAGAACATAAGAAAAGAAAAGGGAAAAACTATGATTATTAGATTATTAATGCCGGCATTAGGCGTATCTGTTTTAGTTTATGCAATGTATACAATGGAGAAGCTTACTTCATTTAAAAAACTGCCTTATAAGGTAAAGCAGATCATATGGGGGGTAGTGTTTGGATGCATGGCTATGTATGCCAGTGATCATGGCGTAGAAATTGATGGAGCCGTTATGAATGTGAGAGATGCCGGACCGTTGTGTGCAGGGCTTATTTTTGGAGCACCGGCTGGTGTGATAGCGGGGGTTTTAGGAGGTACCTATCGCTGGTTTTCCGTATTTTGGGGAGCGGGAACTTATTCCCGAGTGGCTTGTTCTGTAGCTACTTGTCTTGCGGGAATAATTGCGGCAGGACTTCGTAAAAAAATGTTTGATGATAAGAGACCAAGCTGGCTATACGGATTAGGAATTGGTATGGTTGTGGAAGTATTCCATATGTTGTTAATTTTCCTTACGAACATGAAGGATGCAGCCAACGCGTTTAATCTCGTACAGCAATGTACGATACCAATGGTGGTTTGCAATAGTGCGGCTGTTGGATTATCCCTATTGGGCTTGTCTTTGTTTAGAAAAGAAAAGGTGATTTTTACCAAAGAACAGCAACAGATTTCTCAGACATTCCAGAATTGGCTCTTAATTTATATTTTAATCGGTTTTTTTGTTACCAGTTGGTTTACATATTCTTTGCAGAATGGTGTGTTAGAAGTAGAAACCAAGTCTGTATTGGAAACCAACATTGAAGATGTAAATAATAGTATTAAGGTTGCATCGGATGAGAATTTGTTGTATATAACGCAGAAGATAGCCGCAGACTATGAAAGAGAAAAATTGGAAAATATAACCTATGTAGAGTTACTTGCCTTAAGATATTCAGTTTCAGATGTTAATGTAGTGGATGAAAACGGCATAATCGTTCTTTCTAATGTTCCCGAATTTATCGGATTTGATATGAATAGTGGTGAACAGTCCAAAGAATTTGTGGATGCCTTAAAAGAAAATGATTGTTATGTACAGGAATATCAGCCATTAAGTTATAATTCTGAAATTGGAAGAAAATATGCAGCTGTAAAATTAAGTAACGGTGGATTTATTCAGGTAGGGTACAACTATCAGAGGTTTCATAAAGATATAGAAGAACAAGTGGTTGCCGCGGCAAGATACCGCCATGTGGGGAATTCCGGATTTATCTTTATCTGTAATGAAGAAGGAAAAATCATTGTGAATAATGATATTGTACGAGATACTACTTTGGAAGAAATTGGCTTTGGTTTTAATCCGGAAAAGACACAAGAAATGAAAGTATATGAGGGAAAAATTTATGAAAAGGATTATTTTTATGCATATACTTATACCGAAGGATTCTATATTATAGGTGTGATTCCAAAGAGTGAAGCAGTGTTTACGAGAGATGTATCTACCTATGTAAGTGTTTTCATGGAAGTGTTGATTTTTGCAACTTTGTTTGTCCAGATTTATTATCTGGTAAAAGGTGTGGTTATTGATAATATTAAAAAGATTAACATTAGTCTTGCAAAAATTACCCAGGGAGATTTGAATGTTACGGTAGATGTCCGGTCCAATGAAGAATTTGCGTCTCTTTCCGATGATATTAACTCCACAGTGGATACTTTGAAACGATATATAGCAGAGGCGGCAGCAAGAATTGACAAAGAGTTAGAATTTGCCCGCTCCATTCAATCCTCTTCTTTGCCAAGTGTATTTCCACCGTTTCCCAAGGAAGATTCCTTTGATATTTACGCGCAGATGTATACAGCCAAAGAGGTTGGTGGGGATTTCTATGATTTCTATATGATTAATGATTACCAGATAGCTTTTGTAATTGCAGACGTATCCGGAAAAGGAATTCCGGCAGCTATGTTTATGATGCGTGCAAAAACCAGTATTAAAGACTTAGCAGAGGGTGGTTTGGATGTAGGAAGTATCTTTACCAAAGCAAACAACGGTCTTTGTGAAAATAATGAAGCCGGAATGTTTGTAACTGCTTGGATTGGAATTTTAGATCTTAAAACCGGAGTTGTTAAATTTGCTAATGCAGGACATAACCCGCCAATGATTAGAAAAGCAAATGGAGAATTTGTATATATGAAATCCAGAGCCGGATTAGTATTGGCAGGTATGGAAGATATTCCATATATGGAGCAGGAAATGCAGTTAGAACCTGGAGACCGTATTTTCCTCTATACAGACGGTGTAACAGAAGCCAACGATATCGATGGCAAGTTGTACAGTGAGGAACGTTTGGAAAGATTTATCAATAGCGTAAAAGAAGAAAAAGCAGAAGATGTGCTTAATGCTATCAAAGGTGACATTGATTTGTTTGCAGATGAAGCACCACAGTTTGATGACATTACTATGCTTATGTTAGATTTCAAAAAATACAAAGCGTAAATCCTGAGAGGAGATAAAAGATATGCCAAAGAAAAAAGGAACAGAAATCGCTGATATTCTACGTTACGAAAAGCAAATTTTATTGATGAAAAGAATTATCGACGAAATTATGGAACCTACAGAGGAAGAAAAGAAATATAAAGAAAAACATAAAAAAGATATGGATTTTCCAAAATCTTTTCAAGATGATAAAGGTTCGGCTGGCGTTTGGGAATGGCATGAACGAAATTTTGGTTTGTTAGCGAAGAATTTGAGTGTTTTAGCTGACTATTATAACGATAAATCTTCTATGGAAGATTGTAAAAAGGCCTGGGAAGCATTTGAGCGTGGTATTTCACCAAAAGGTTTTTTTGAAGATATTCAGAAGAGGGTACATGAAAAATACATCACAGAAAGCGGTGAGTTTGATGCCCTTACCAATCCCAGAGTACGTAGAATGGTAAGAATAGCAGATGCGGTAACGGATCTCGAGGGATTGAAGAATGCCATATATGAAAGAGAACGTGCAAAAGACATTCAGGAATACGCCTATAAGGTGAGAGTAAACAAGAAAAAATATTTGGATTCCAAAAAGGACTTTGCGGATAAGTATAAAGGGATGACAATCGAACAGCGAAGAAAACTGGCAGCAGAGTACTTATCAGATATGACCAAACTGAACGAAAAAAATCAGAAACTGGAAAATCAGATAAGAGAGGATGAACAAAGTATACGCAATACTGAGTCTTGGCAGGTGTCACTCACGCAAGAGTTGAAACAGTTGACGGAGAAAAAGCTGGAATATGATACAAATCATCGAAAG
>JAFZGJ010000202.1 GCA_017555455.1 Lachnospiraceae bacterium | reverse complement strand
TAGACACAAGAACCTTAATCTTGCGAGTCTACCAATTCCACCACATTCGCATATCGATAATTTGTTAATTGCCTACCACAAAGATAGGCAACCAACAAACCGAAAGGCAAAGAAAAATGAATGAAAAGAAGATGCCACCGCCATCTCTATTGAGACAGCAGTGGACTTTATATAAACAATATTTCTATTGAATATATCAAAATGATTAATTTACTTATTATTCAACTTTTCGCAATAAGAACGAGTGATATTGAACTTTGGCTTAATTTTACTTTGTACAAAATGTGTTTCACCAGTAAGATTGTTCTTCTTGGTTTTTTCTGAAACATATTTGCCATCCAAAGTAATGCCTTCAAAAAGTTTAATACAAATATCTTCATCCTTATTAACAGATGATAGGATATTAAAAATAACACTTTCTAATGTATTATAAATAATTTTAACATCGGCTATATTGTTATTAGTTTGTTTTGCAACATCTCTAATAAGATTTTCTTTTTTGATAACTTTCACGTAATTCACCTCATATCTATAAAGCAAAATATCAAACAAATATCTTGGAGATATACCGTAGTTTTTAAATTCGGAGTTTCTTCCCAGTAACCTCCAAGAATAAATGTTGAATTCTAGGTTGTTCCCTTTATGGGAATAATTCTGGTTTTATAAAGCACCTTGTTTTAAGGTTGTTTGAGAAATCAATAAATTGTGTATATGACCTTAATTTAAGGCTATTTATAAATTAACTTTGCGCTGATAACAACTTCTTTTTCTCTCGATATTTCTTCATATTTTCTCTTACACACAATTTTCTATATTCAGAATAACATTCTGCACATCTACAAGTTTCATTGTCTTTTATATTTACTTCAAACCATTCTCCACAATCTACGCACTGAACTACCTTTGTATTTAACTTATAATACTTTTTTATATTCTCATAAATATATTTTCCATAACAAAACCAAAGAACGCTCTTGTGTTTACTAGGTTTGACATGATAAAGAAACTTGACAAGGATATCAGTGATTTCTGATTCATCATAACCAAATTGAGAAAGCTCGTATTTAATTTCCTTTGCAATTTTCTGATAATACAATTCCTGCCTTACAGCGGATTTGCTTAACATGTTTGAATTCAAACTATCAGCACATTCCATATTTATTTTAAAATGATATTTCTGATTTAACTCACAATATTTAACAATCAATGGGTCTGATAAATCCTTATTTATCTTACCATTCTTTTCAAATACAACTTTACATTCAATATCTGGATTGTTAACAAGAACTTTATAATCAATTTTCTTTAATCCGATACTACGACAATTAATTCTTATGTTCTTAATCTTAGAATCGAATTTATTTACAAAGCTATTGTTCACAGGTTCTACCTGTTCAACCTTTTTATCCTTTGCATATACAAAAAAGTGAGGAAGCTTTTTATTGGTAAATTCTTTGATTTCTTTGCCGATATGCTTTGGGAATTCTGGCTTATATAACGTTTTAGCGTAATCGATAACAAAGTTATTTTGACAACACAATCTCTTGATACAATCAATTGCATGTTTTTGTTCTGCCAATGTTCCATGTATAAATACATCGTTATTCCAAATCTTTGAAATGCTATTACTATAGATACCTATATTACCACCAGTAAACGCAGCATTTAAACCATCATAAATACTTTTATTATTTAATTGAGTTGGCTTTGCTTTCGCCATATTGTAATACAAAGGAACAATATCAAATTTCTTTATATTTCTTTCGGCTACATCAATTATAGTTTTATCTGATAATACAAGTGACTTATCTCCATCTACATCAAACTGTAGAATCTTACTAATAACATCTTTACAACTTGTATAAATTGCATCTGTAGTAAACCATTCTCTAATCTTTTCTCTTTCATCAGAAACACCATTCCACGCCATATTTTTTCTGATAGCGTGTTCAAGGAAAAGATGAGGGCTTCGTAGACAATCTAATCTTTCGCTTTTTCTAAATAACCAACAAAATACTTCATTGTTTTTAAGAAGACCTTCTGGATTCTTATTTTTTGAGAACCAATATTCACAAGCGGCATAAAGGTCTGGCAATAAGAATGTATATTTTCCATTTACAACTAAACTTCCAGCTCTATATCTCTTGACCATACTATCCTTAATTTCTCTCAAAGAAACTTTGGCATATTCATCATTCATTAATTCTGGATATAAATTTAGCGACTGTTGGAAGTATGTCATATTCGTATTATATGGAGTAACACCAAAAGCGCTCTTCATAGAGGACACAGATGAGCAAATATTTGAAATTTTTTCATTAGATGCTTTTATAATTTTGTCAATTTCTTCGTCAGTAATATCAGTTAGCGTTTGAAGCATCTGATAATTGATTGTTGCGTCCTTTATCTTGTCTTCCTCTGGATTTGTATATCCAGCAGAACAATTATATCTTTTATAAAAGTCCTTATATTCTTCCCAAGAATTATAATATTTCCACATCTTAAATTGGCTTTTAGTAAATATCAAATGAATGTCATCTTCAATAACATCCCATTCTTTACCATATATATCATTAATTTTGGACGAACAATTATTTACTTCTATAAATTTTTTGAAATCAAATACACCAAGCAATCCTTTTATCCATGGAAGTCTCACCATTTTGTTTTTCTGCACTACATTAAAAGCGTTTGGTAGCACCATGCCAGCTCCATCTGTGTGAGGAATGGGTATATAGT
Organism: Lachnospiraceae bacterium; assembly: GCA_017555455.1. Lineage (GTDB taxonomy): Bacteria > Bacillota > Clostridia > Lachnospirales > Lachnospiraceae > SFDP01. Next base: position 2,964 of record JAFZGJ010000202.1, on the reverse strand, counting down.
CAGACATTCTTTTTATAGAATAATCTTTATCATCTATAAAATCATATGTAGCATAAACATCTGTTTCAAAATCATCAATAACAATAGACCTGTCAATATCAAACTCTTCCCATACATCTGTAGCAGAATTAGATAATGCCATATAAGCCAAATGTTTATTAGGATTATTGCCACCCTTTTGATTGATAGAGTCCATAGTCAATCCACACATGATTGTTTTTTCATATTTTTTCCAAACAGACTCTTTAATAAAAACGGTTTTTTTGGTTCTAATCTGACCAGCAGAGGAGGTAAAGTAAATATATTTTTCGCCTTTATATGTAAAACCATAATAAATTAAATCTTTAATTACATCAAAGTAATAAACCTGAACAACCATGAAGTCTTCGCATAACTCATTCTGTCTTGCTCCAATCATTCTTGTAAATGTAGAATCAAACACAGAAATAACATTTTTATCAGAAACCTGATTTTCTTTTAGCGTTCTGATATGATGCGTACCATTTGAAGCAATATTTGCATTCATTTTATTTTCTAATAATTGCAGGAGTTCGTCTTTTGTTTCCTTAATGTATTTATTCTTAACTGAAATTAAATACTTTAACATGGTGTATTTGTCATATAAGTTAAATAATACCTCTTGATTATCTCCAAATTTAGTAAAACCAAGACCGTCTTCATCTTCTTTGGCTTTGTCTAAATCAGATATAGTAACACCATGCTTATTTATTTTTTCTTCAATTTCTTTCAAACCGATAATAGTTCTCTTGGTTCCGTTTGCACCTACAACCTGACCACCATTGATAAGTCTATTTCTTTCAGCTCTTAACTTATGGTTCTTCCAGTGAAGACGAGCTTCTTTGTTGCTGTAAAAATTACCTGTATCTACGCTCAGAATATTAATTTGCTTGTCAAGCACTAGGATACCTTCTTTCATTCATTCTTATAACTTTAATAGTTATTAATCATAATTATATATTCGTAACAAGTTACTCATAATAACCTTCTTCTTCAAGTAATTCAAAAAAATCTTCGCAATAATCAGCAAAATTATCTCCGCCATCTATATCTTCAACATATGATTCTAAAACTCTATTATCAGAATAAGCATAAAAATCTTGTTCTGTTAGTTCGAAAGTATGTTGTTCGCCTAATATGTCGCTAAAATCATAATTTCTTTTTCTACTCATTAGCATTCACTTCCTTTCTTTTTAGATTTTCTCTTTCTTTTATCAATCCTATAATCTTTGTAATATTGTTTCATAATTTGCGCTTTTAACTCAATCTCTGTTCTACTATAATCTTCACCAGTAATTAAGAGATATCTATCATCTCGTTTATATGCATTGGCAAATATAGTGGGCAGAGTTCTGAACTCGTCATTTTCAGTTTTGACTCTATATGCTCTATCAGTAACTATTAGTTCTAGCTCATATTCAAGAATGTCAATAATCTTTGAGAGAGTCTTTGAAGAAATGCGAAGTTCATTAGCAATATCTAATATATTACTTCCGTAAGCGTCTGGAATTCTTTCTCTTCTTTTCTGTATACCATCAGAAGTTCTTTCCTCTGGCTTTAATTCATTCGGTCTGCGACGTATCTTATTTCTAAGATAAGCAAATACAAGAAGAATGGTCGTATTATTTAAAGAACCGTCTTTTATATTTTCTTTTTGATAATTCATTATCTTATCTATTTCATCCAAATAAACCACAGCATAACCATTTGAGCACTCATCAGAATAATAAGCAGAATCAAATTTACACTTCATAAATGAACTTTTACTTTTTTCTGTGAGATATGTTAAATAGCCCCCACTACTTAGAACGTCTATGACAGACAATGTTTTATCATTAGAACCATTTGCTCTTCTATCTGGTTTACCGCCACACCATTCCACTACGTCTGGAATAGTGAAGTTAATTATGTTATTTAATCCACAATGTACTCTTAAGTATGAAAACACTCCAACTCTTCTTGTGTCTAATTCGATATCTGTAATAACAGACAAAGGAATATATATGTATTTGGATTCTAATTCATTTAGTGGAGTTTTATTATATTCATACTTACCATCAACAGGAGCACTATAATCCTGTCTGTTATTTACACCAATTTTAATCACCTCCTTATTTAATTTAATGACCACCGTACATTTTGTACGGTGCTTGTTGCATTTTTGGCTCTGACCACCGTACATTTTGTACGGTATTTTTCCGTTCTATACAATAAGAGTACTAGTATATAAGAATACTAAAGGAGCTGCGCTCCTCATGTTGATACGCTTGAATAAGATACGTGGGTAAGCACAGTTGGTTGTATCTTAAGGATTGTTATCTTAGAACGGATAGATAGGCTATATTATACTTCTATTTCTTAAGCTTATAACCTTATTACTTACAGACATTTATTGTTGAAATTATTATATACCATCTTACACAAAAAGTCAAGTATTATTTTGGAAAAATTTTATATAATTTTACATCTTGTTATGATGATGTTTTATACGTTTACGATAATTATTTGGTCTTATTTTTAGATTACTTTATTTTTAGGTTGTTTGTAATTTTATTGATAATATTACGAAGATTTTTTACGGATTTGTTATGTTTGCTTGATATGTTATATGACCTTATTTTGTGGTTGAATGTAGGGGTGTGTTGTTATTAGTTTTGCTTTTGTTTGATTGGGCGTTGTGTTAGATTGTGTGGTTATTAGATGATTTTTAGATGGTTATGTGACCATGTGAAATGGTTGAGTAGTTTGATTATGTGGTTGAGAGATGTGATTGTTTGGTTGGCAGATTGCTTTGTTTTATGGCTGTTTTTCACTGGTTTTTAGTTGATGTTGGTTTGGTGTTGGTTTGGAGTTGGTTATTCGGTGTTGTGTTTGTGTATGGGCTGGTTCCGTAAATGGTTCCGTTGGGAGGGGAGAGGGGTGGAGGGGGGGGTGAGGGGTGAGGAG
>JAFZGJ010000022.1 GCA_017555455.1 Lachnospiraceae bacterium | reverse complement strand
ATATTTCCATAAGCAGGTTTTTCCTGAATCAACTTATTCCGTTCTTCCATAGACAAATCTGCAGGATTTAAAATACCCTTTCTTTCTGCCACAAAATTTTCTTTTCCTGTTAACTGCATTTTCTCCTGTAACAACTTAGCAATATATTTTCCAATAGCCGGGCAACTGGAAAGTCCCGGGGACTCGATTCCCGCGCAATCAATAAATCCCGGGGCATCTTCCACTTCTCCTAAAATAAACTCGTGATTATCTTCATGAGCTCTTAGCCCTGCAAAGGAAGTAATTACCTGTCTGAGAGGCAGATTTTTCACATTAATTCCTGCTTTTTCCATAACTTCATTCAAACCACTTCCGGAAGTACAGGTTCCTTCTTTATCTTCGATATCGGAAGCCGTCGGTCCTACCAACAGATTGCCATGTACGGTAGGTGTAACCAAAACTCCTTTTCCAAATTTGGAAGGCAGGGCAAAAATCGTATTTCTCACATGTTTTCCTGCGGTCTTATCTAACAGCAGATATTCTCCTCTTCTTGGGGTAATATGAATTTTCTTTTCGCTTACCATGTTATGGAATTTATCTGCATAAACTCCCGCTGCATTTACAACATAATCTGTGGTAAAATCACCCTGATTGGTTTTTACCACAAAACCTGTTTCTGCTTTTTCAATCTCCAAAACTTCAGTATCAAACTTAAACTCTACCCCATTGTCACAGGCATTTTCTGCCAAAGCAATGTTTAAATGAAACGGACACACGATTCCTGCGGTAGGTGCATACAGCGCCGCATATACATCGTCGCTGACATTAGGCTCCATTTTTAAAACTTCTTCTTTATTTAAAATCTGAAGCCCCGGCACTCCATTAGCTACACCATTATTATACAATTTCTGAAGTCCCGGCATATCTTCCTCATGAAGACACAAAACCAAAGAACCATTTCTTTCAAATGGAATGTCCAATTCCTTGGCTAATTCTTCCATCATGGCATTGCCTTCTACATTCATTTTTGCCATCATGGAACCATTTACTGCATCATATCCTGCATGAATAATGGCGCTATTTGCTTTGGATGTTCCACAGCATACATCCTCTTCTTTCTCCAACACACAACATTTCACTTCATATCTGGATAGTTCTCTGGCGATAGCTGCTCCTGACACTCCGGCACCGATAATCATTACCTCATAATCCCTCATTTTGTCTTTCCCCCGTTAGTCTTCTTTTGCCCATCCATAGGCATATTTTACAGCCTTATTCCAGCCCTTAACTCTTTCATCACGAATCTGCTTTTCTAATGCAGGCATAAATACACGATTTACACTCCAGTTCTGAACCACATCTTCTTTACTTTTCCAATAGCCCACTGCCAGACCCGCCAAGTAAGCGGCTCCCATAGCTGTAGTTTCTACGCAACTTGGACGGCTTACCGGTGCCTGAATAATATCTGACTGTGTCTGCATTAGGAAATCATTGACACTGGCACCTCCATCTACTTTTAAAGTAGATAACTGCATAGCAGAATCTGCTTTCATGGCTTCCAAAACATCATTTACCTGATATGCCAAAGATTCCAAAGTTGCACGGATAATATGATATTTATTCACTCCTCTGGTAATGCCCACAATGGTTCCTCTGGCATACTGGTCCCAATGTGGAGCTCCCAACCCCGTAAAGGCCGGAACTACATAACAGCCATTGGTATCCTTTACTTTCTTTGCCATATACTCGGAATCTTCTGCAGAGTCAATTAACCGCATTTCATCCCTAAGCCACTGAATAGCTGCCCCTGCCACAAAAATAGAACCTTCCAAAGCATAATTTACTTTTCCATCGATTCCCCAGGCAATAGTAGTTACCAGACCATTTTTTGAAAATACCGGAGTTTCTCCCGTATTCATAAGTAAAAAACATCCGGTTCCATATGTATTTTTTGCTTCCCCTGCCTGAAAACAGGTCTGTCCAAACAAAGCGGCCTGCTGATCCCCTGCCGCACCGGCAATAGGAATTCTGCCTCCTAAAAAAGTAGCATCTGCATATCCATAAATATCACTGGATGGTTTTACCTGGGGAAGCATAGATTTTGGAATCTGAAGTTCTTCCAAAATTTCATCGTCCCATTCTAGCGCAGTAATATTATATAGCATGGTTCTGGAAGCATTAGAATAATCCGTTACATGTACTGCCCCTTTGGTTAATTTCCAAATCAACCAGGTTTCTACAGTACCGAATAATAAATCTCCCTTTTCAGCCTTTTCTCTTGCTCCTTCTACATTGTCTAAAATCCATTTAATTTTAGTAGCAGAGAAATATGCATCAATGACAAGTCCGGTCTTTTCCCGGAACTTTTCCGTCAATCCTTTTTCTTTCAATTCATCACAATATTCCGAAGTCCTGCGGCACTGCCATACAATGGCCTTGTAAACCGGTTCTCCGGTATTTTTATCCCAAACAATAGTAGTTTCACGCTGATTGGTAATTCCTATGGCTGCAATATCTTCTGCCGTTGCCCCAATCATATTCATGGACTCTACCGCTACCCCTAACTGGCAAGCCCATATCTCTCCGGCATCCTGTTCTACCCAACCCGGTTTTGGAAAATACTGGGTAAATTCTCTTTGTGCAACACTGCACATTTCCCCTTTTTCATTAAAAAGTATACAACGATTACTGGTAGTTCCGGCATCCAGTGCCATAATATACTTTGCCATAACACGCTCTCCTTCCCTATAACTCCCCATATCTTTTTCTTTTACTGACACTATGTACTAAAAAATTGCATAATTTTGTAAATCACTATTTTCATTTTAGGTTAAATTGTCAGAATATACAAGTAGAAACCAATGATATTAAACAAAACAGGCCAATTTTCTTCTTGTTTTCGTTTCCAAAAAATAACCCTTGAACAGGCCATAATTTTTCTGTTCAAGGGTTACATACTTTGTATTTATTTTATTCTATTTTAGCTTTGCATTATTCATATCTTAATGCTTCAATAGGATCCATCTTTGCCGCTTTATTCGCCGGATGATAACCGAAAAAGACACCGATTGCCATAGAAAATGTAAGTGACAAAATAATACTTCCCACCGATGGCGATGCCGGTGTGTCCATCAAATTAGCAGCTACACTTCCCATAATAATTCCTAAAATAATACCGATAATTCCTCCGATTATACATATCACAATAGATTCTACAATAAACTGAAGGCGGATAGAACCATTGGTAGCTCCTAAGGCTTTTCTGGTTCCGATTTCCCTGGTTCTCTCTGTGATGGAAACCAGCATAATATTCATAACTCCAATACCACCAACCAATAAAGCAATTCCTGCAATAATGGAAATAGCCAAGGTTATGGTAGACATCATTTCCGTAAGACTTTCCACCATAGAACTCATGGAATAAGCTGAGGGGCCAAAATCCTTATTTTTCCGGTAATAGGTACTAAAAAACCTTTCTGTATTACTGGCAAATTCATCCGCATTCACACCGGTCTTTGTCACTACCGTAAACTGAGAATACCCCGTGGTATGATTTGCATTTTGTGCAGCCTTTAAAGGAACATATACACTGGTTGTAATATCCTTTTCAGATGAGGAAGAAAATCCCATAGCTGACTGTTCATATTCGTATATTCCTACAATAGTACAAGAGTAAAATTTATCGTTAATATTTGCTTGAAAAATACTTCCCAGAGCTTTTTCCTTATCTCCATCATATAGGTTATTTACCACTTTATCTGAAACGATGGCCACCATTTTACCATCCTCTGTTTCTTTTTCACTGAAAAAACGCCCCTCAAGAAGTGACATGTCATTAGCCAGAAAATACCCTAAACTTACGCCACTGAAAGAAATATTAGCATACAGATTTCCTTCTGTAATCTTTCCGCTTCCTATGGTTTCCTGGGCGGAAATGGCCATAATGGAATCTGCATAGATTTCACAATAGTTTTTCAACATTTCCCTGGTAAAATAATCATCTTCCGTTGCAGACTTCATTCTTTGTCTTCCTCCAAAGCTCATTCCTTCTTTGGTGGATTCCTTTTCTTCTTCCTTTTGCTGAAGTCCTACCGTAATGTTAGAAGCTCCCATAGAGGCCATGGTATCTGACACATAAGTAGTTATGGAATTACCTACCGTCATTATTGCAATTACAGAAGCAATCCCGATAATAATACCAAGCATAGTAAGAAGGGCACGCATTTTATTGGCTTTCAGACTAAAAAGTGCCAGCCTGATATTTTCATAAACTAACACGGTTTTCCACTCCCCTTTCTTTCCCCGATAATTAAACCATCCTTTATAGTAATAATTCTTTCTGTTTCCTCTGCTAATTCCGGTGAATGGGTGATTAAAATTATAGTTTTCCCCTGCTCCTTATGTAATTGGTGAAATAAATCCATTACCATACGTCCGGTTTCCGAATCCAAAGCTCCGGTAGGTTCGTCAGCTAGAATAATAGCCGGATCATTTGCCATAGCCCTGGCAATAGCAACTCGCTGCTTCTGTCCACCGGATAATTCCTCCGGCAGATGCTTCATTCGGTCCCCCATTCCCACTGTATGCAATAATTCCTTGGCTCTTTCTACCCTTTGTTTTCCCGGAATTTTACCATACAACATTGGCATTTCTACGTTTTTCAAAGCATTGGTTTTGGCAATAAGATTATAGGTCTGAAATACAAAACCGATTTTCTGATTTCGGATGGCTGAAAGCTGATTATCCTTGGCTGCTGTAATATCCACATTATCTAAGGTATAGTTTCCTGATGTAGGTCTGTCTAAAGAACCGATAATGTTCATAAGAGTAGATTTTCCGGAACCGGATGCACCAACAATGGCTACAAACTCTCCTTCATATACTTTAATATCAATTCCTTTTAAAACCTCCAGTTCATTCTCAGTGCCGATATAAAAACTTTTCCGTATTTCTTTCATATCAATGACTATCTTCTTTTCCATTTAGAAACCTCCCATAGGTCCCTGACGCATCATCATTCCTTGAATATCCATTCCTCTACCATTTCCTTCGGAGCTTGGAACAACAATTTCCATTCCTTCAGAAATTTCATTACTGATAATTTCAATGTAGTAGTCACTTTCAATTCCTTTTTCTACATACACACGTTTGGTTATAAGATTGTTGTTCTCCGTACTGCTCCCCTGCGCTCTCTGTCCTCTTCCTTTAAAGCTTCCATCTGCCTTGGCGTCACTTGACATCTGTGGCATCTTACCCATTTCCATTCCTTCCGGCATCTGTGGCATTTTGCCCGACTCCATTCCTTCCGGTAGTTGCATATTATCTCCACTATCAGAACTTGCATTAGTCTCATCTGCAACTACTTCTACATAGAATTTTCCGCTTTCGTCTTCCTGCACTGCTTCATATGGTACTGTTAAAACATTTTCTTTACTTTCCAAAATAATACTTAATTTTGCAGTCATATCCATACGAAGCATTTCGTGTACAGTATCTAAGGCAACGGTTACGGTATAGGTTACTTCACTTCCGCCACTGCTTGCTCTTGGAGAAATCCAATTTACGGTTCCTTCCAATTCTTCATCTCCGGTAGCATTAGTTTTCACAATAACCTTCTGTCCTTTTTCAATCTTACCGATTTCATATTCATCAATTTCCGTAGAAACTTCATAACCACTGATATCTTCGATGGTTACAATGGCACTTCCGCTATACATATCTCCTACTTCCACATTCACTGCTGTTACTACACCGCTGATAGGAGATTTTACAGTACAGTCCTGTAACTGTTCCTGATACTCTTCTATTTTTTTCTCCTCACTGTCACCACTGGTTAAGGTATTTAACTGTGTACTGTACAAACTTTCACTCTTGGAAAGAATAGAAGTTTCTCCGCTTCTCTTTGTATCATCTATATTTCTTAACTGTTTTTCATAAGCCTCTATAGAAGCCTCTAAAGCAGAAACAGCCTGTTCATATGTTTTTTCAGCACTTTCTTCTGCCTGTTTGGCTGAATTGTATTTTGATTCCCAAGTAGATGCTTCCTGTTTGTATGTATTATAGCTTTCATCTATATTATTGGAATTATTATATCTGGAACTTAAATCATTTAACGTCGCTAAATATTTTTCTATCTGCTCTTTTATTTCCTCTGCCTTACCATTTGCCAAGTCTGCTTTTATTACAAAATCCGCATCTTCGTCTATTTTAACAGTTATATTACTTAAATTTCTTCCTATAACAAGTCTGCTTTCAACCGCATTGTTCATGGTTACAATCTTATTATCTACAGTATTTAGTTTGTTTACATACTCATTTAACATAGTTTTAGTAATATCGAATTCCTTTGAATGAGCACTGGCAGAATTCGTAGAATTCTTCTTTTCTTCGGCATTTTTAAATAAACCATTTTGATAATCATATTCTTCCTTATAATCTTTTGTGGTCTGAATCGCTTTATCCCATTCTTCTTTAGCTTCTTCCACATCCTTTAAAGCTTCTTCATAATCCTGAAATACGGACAGCAATTCCTGATTTGCTCTGTCTAAATCCAGATTGTAATCCTCCAAAACATCCTGCAAATTTCTTTCTGCTGCCGTTAAATCCATTCTTTTCTTTTCATTGGCAACATTCAATGCTGTCTGAGCATCCGAAAGATTTTCTTTAATTTCTTCCGAATCCAATACACAAATAACCTGCCCCGCTTCTACCATATCACCAACTTCTACCGATATGCTTTTTACTTCCATTCCGCTTAGATTGGCAGATATATCCTTACTGTTTACACTGGTTATGGTTCCGGTAGCCGAAACACTGCTTACCAAGGTTCTTTTTTCTACCCTAGAAGTCTGTGTTTGATTCATCATTGCCATCATCTGTTCTTTTTT
>JAFZGJ010000201.1 GCA_017555455.1 Lachnospiraceae bacterium | reverse complement strand
TGATAAAATGTTACTATTCTAAGCCAAGCGAATTGGTGAAAAAAATGTGTTGAATTGTAACATAATAAACCAGAGGTTACCAAGTGAATAATAATATAGATAAAAATGAAATTCCAAAGCCCTATCAGATTGTACTGGAAGGTGGCGAAGGGGAAATTGTGGAAAAGAAATCCCGTTTCATAGCTACGGTACAGCCTGTAGAAACGGAAGAAGAGGCGGTGGCTTTTATTGAAAGCATGAAAAAGAAGTATTGGGATGCCAGACATAATTGCAGTGCTTTTGTTTTGGGAAGCAAAAATGAGATTACAAGGTGCAGTGATGATGGAGAACCAAGCGGAACCGCAGGACGTCCTATGCTGGAGGTATTGTTGGGACAGGAAGTGACCAATGTGGCGGTGGTAGTCACCCGATATTTTGGAGGTGTGCTTTTAGGAACCGGAGGTTTGGTGAGGGCATACACTAAGGCAGTGCAGGAAGGGCTGAAAAACAGCGTGATTGCGACCTTAGCCTATGGAACTAAGGTGAAAATTGAAACCGATTATAACGGAATTGGGAAACTGCAATATATTTTGGGAAAAGCATCCATTCCTATTTTGAATTCAGAATATACAGACAGTGTATCCCTGCAGGTATTTTTATTGCAGGAACAAAAAGAGGGCATATTAAAAGAAATGACAGAGGCAACTGCAGGAAAATGCAGATTTGAAGAGATAGAAAGTAAGTATGAATTGTTGCTATAAGCCTATGCGTATCGCGTAGCATGTTACACAGCAGCAACAGAAAGGTGGCAGATTCTATGGATTTAGAAAAAGTAGTAGAAGAATTAAGAGAATTATTGGATACGAAACAATATACCGGTCTGCGACAAGAACTTATGGAATTAAATGAAGCAGATATAGCTGCCATTATGGAGGAGATGGAAGAGAAAGAAATGTTGAAGATTTTCCGTATTCTTCCCAAGGATTTGGCGGCAGAGGTATTTGCTTACATGGAAGTAGAAAATCAGCAATTTATCATCACCTCTCTGTCAGAACGTGATGCTGCAAACATTATTGATAACCTGATGGCGGACGATGCAACGGACTTTTTGGAAGAAATGCCTGCCAGTGTAGTTAAGAAATTATTATCTTTGGCCAGTCCGGAAACCAGAAGGGATATTAACCTGTTGCTTCGTTATCCGGAGGATTCTGCGGGAAGTATTATGACCGTGGAATTTATAGACTTGAAAGAAAATCTGACTGTGGAAAATGCTATTGAACGTATCCGTAACATGGGGCTGGACAGTGAAACCATCAATATTTGCTATGTCTTAGACAGCAGAAGAACTTTGATTGGTACTGTGGCATTGCGCTATCTGTTATTGAGTCCTTCCGATGCTGTGATTGGGGATATTATGAATGAAAACGTAATCTCCATTAATACCATGATGGACCAGGAAGAGGTTGCCCGTCAGTTCCAGAAGTACGACTTTACGGCCATGCCTGTAGTGGACCAGGAAAATCGTCTGGTGGGAATTATTACCGTCGATGACATCGTGGATATTTTGACCCAGGAAGCTACGGAAGATATTGAAATGATGGCTGCGATTTTGCCTACAGACAAGCCTTATATGAGAACCGGTGTGTGGGAAACCTGGATGAAGAGAATTCCATGGTTGTTGTTGTTGATGGTTTCTTCTACATTTACGGAACGTATTATTTCTTCTGCAGAGGATGCATTAAGTGCCTGTGTGGTTCTTACGGCCTATATTCCTATGCTGATGGGTACGGGAGGAAATGCCGGAGGTCAGTCCAGCGGTACCATTATCCGTGGATTGTCTTTGAATGAAATAGAGTTCGAAGATATGTTTAAGGTTATTTGGAAAGAACTCAGAGTCGCCTTTTTATGTGGTTTAAGTTTATTTGTAGTATGTTTTGCTAAATTAATGTTATTTGATAAAGTAGGACTATCTATTGCAGTAGTCATTTGCATTACTTTGGTATGTACCTTGTTGATTGCCAAAACTGTAGGCTCTGTACTTCCGATGCTGGCGCAGAAAATCGGTCTTGACCCGGCAGTTATGGCCAGTCCATTTATTACCACCATTGTAGATGCCTTATCTTTGATAATATACTTTAATGTGGCAGTGAATTTGTTAGGATTATAATATTAAGAAGATACAACTCGAAAATCGGTAAGATTTTCGAGTTTGTTTTGGAAGTAAGAAGGAGAATGGAAATGAAATTAGTATCATGGAATGTCAATGGTCTGAGAGCCTGTGTAGAAAAGGGCTTTATAGATGTTTTTAAAGAATTGGATGCAGATTTTTTCTGTATTCAGGAAAGTAAGCTGCAGGCCGGACAGATTACTTTGGACTTGCCGGGGTATTATCAGTATTGGAATTATGCTGAGAAAAAGGGATATTCCGGAACTGCAATTTTTACCAAACGGGAACCCATGAATGTAATGCTCGGAATCGGTATAGAAGAACATGATCACGAGGGAAGAGTAGTAACTTTGGAATATGACAATTATTATGTAGTTACGGTATATACACCCAATTCCCAGGATGGGTTAAAAAGATTAGATTATCGTATGAAATGGGAAGAAGATTTCTGTGCATATTTGAAAAAGCTGGAGGAGAACAAGCCTGTGATTTTCTGTGGGGATTTAAATGTTGCCCATAAGGAAATAGATTTGAAAAATCCTAAGACCAACCGGAAAAATGCAGGATTTACGGATGAAGAACGTTCTTGCATGACGCACTTGCAGGAAGTGGGATTTGTAGATACCTTCCGTTATTTCTATCCGGACCAAGAAGGCATATATTCCTGGTGGTCTTACCGTTTTCAGGCAAGAGCCAAGAATGCCGGATGGAGAATCGACTATTTTATGGTATCGGAGATTTTGCAAGAAAAATTGCAAAATGCGTCGATTCTTACCGAAATTTATGGTTCAGACCATTGCCCTGTGATGTTGGAAATTAATATATAATAATGAAGTTAAATAGATTGTAATAAGAAGTTGAAAGAATAACAGTATAAGAGGCAGATATATTTTCTTGAAAAGACCTTTGAGAGAATTATATCTGCCTCTTATACGTCAGCTTTAGCACTAACCTCTATTAAAATTCGCACGTTTTCTCATAGTCGGATCCAAGATACGTTTACGGATTCGTAAACTGGTTGGTGTAATTTCCAACAATTCATCCACGTCAATAAATTCCAGCGCCTGCTCCAAACTTAAAATCTTAGGAGGTGTGAGGCGTAATGCTTCATCTGCACTGGAGGAACGGGTATTGGTAAGCTGTTTTTTCTTACATACATTGATTTCAATGTCTTCCGCTTTTCCGGTTTGTCCTACAACCATTCCGGCATATACTTTTTCTCCGGGACCAATAAACAGGATTCCACGTTCCTGGGCGTTGAAAAGACCATAGGTAATAGCTTCTCCGGCTTCAAAAGCAATGAGTGAGCCTTGCTTACGATAGGATAAATCTCCTTTGTATGGTCCGTAACCGTCAAAGATGGTATTTAAAATACCATTTCCCTTGGTATCGGTCATAAATTCACCACGGTAGCCGATAAGACCGCGGGAAGGAATGGAAAATTCCAAACGGATGTAGCCGCCGTTAATGGGAGTCATACCCTGTAATTCACCTTTACGGTTACTTAATTTCTGGATAACACTTCCGGAAAATTCTTCCGGTACATCAATATAGGCGATTTCCATAGGTTCTAATTTTTTGCCCTTTTCGTCTTCTTTATATAAAACTTCCGCTTTGGATACGGCAAATTCAAAGCCTTCACGGCGCATATTTTCAATTAAAACCGATAAGTGAAGTTCTCCGCGGCCGGAAACTTTGAAGCATTCTGTAGTATCTGTTTCTTCTACCCTAAGAGATACGTCGGTATTTAATTCCTTGAATAAACGGTCACGAAGGTGACGGCTGGTAACGTATTTGCCTTCCAATCCTGCCAAAGGGGAATCGTTTACCATAAAATTCATGGCAATGGTAGGCTCTGAAATTTTCTGGAAAGGAATGGCTACCGGATTTTCAGGAGAACAAAGGGTATCTCCGATGTGAATGTCGGTAATACCGGAAATGGCTACAATAGAGCCGATGGAAGCAGAAGTTACTTCTACTTTATTTAAACCGTCAAATTCGTATAATTTGGAAACCTTTACTTTGCGTAGCTTGTCAGGTTCGTGGTGATTTACCATAACGACTTCCTGGTTTACACGGATTTCCCCGTTGTCTACTTTACCAACACCGATACGTCCCACATATTCGTTGTAATCAATGGTACTGATGAGGACCTGGGTTCCTGCTTCCGGGTCACCTGTAGGAGCCGGGATGTAGTCTAAAATTGTTTCAAAAAGAGGTTCCATATTTTCTCCGGGAACATCCATATCCAAAGAAGCGTGTCCGGATTTGGCAGAAGCAAATACAAAAGGACAGTCCAGCTGTTCTTCACTGGCTTCCAAATCTAAGAATAATTCTAAAATTTCATCAATAACTTCAGAGGGTCTTGCCTCAGGACGGTCGATTTTGTTGATACAAACGATAACCGGCAGACCTAATTCCAGAGCTTTTTGCAATACGAATTTGGTCTGTGGCATAGCACCTTCGAAGGCGTCTACCACTAAAATAACACCGTTTACCATTTTCAAAACACGTTCTACTTCCCCGCCAAAGTCTGCATGTCCGGGGGTATCTATAATATTTATCTTTGTATTCTTGTAAGTCACCGCGGTATTTTTGGATAATATGGTAATTCCGCGTTCACGTTCAATATCGTTAGAGTCCATAACACGTTCCGCAATTTCCTGGTTTGCACGGAACACACCGCTTTGTTTCAATAATTCATCTACCAGGGTTGTTTTTCCATGGTCAACATGGGCAATGATGGCTATATTTCTTACATCTTCTCTTATCTGTTTCATAAAAACTCCATTTCGTAAATCGGTTTTGTGGTACCTACGGATTGTTTTGCACTTCGTGCTTTCGCAATCCCAGTATCACAGTATAGCATTGATAAAAAATGCCTACAATATACAAAGTAGTCAGAATTTCCCATGTTTCTGATGCGGCTCTTGGCGAAAACGGCGATGGCTAAAACTTCTATTCGGGAAAAAAAGATATACAATAGTATTACGTTAACGGAAAAAATTCTTAAAGTAAGAAGGGAGAACTAATTTATGACAGATAAGATTATGGAAAACAATCAGGTGGTAATCATGGGTACAATTGTAAGCGAGTTTAAGTACAGCCATGAGATTTTTGGGGAAGGATTCTATATGGTAGATGTAGAAGTGCAACGTCTAAGTGATTCTATCGATATTATACCACTGATGGTTTCAGAGAGACTGATGGATATTGAACAGGATTTTAGAGGGGTAAAAGTAATGGTGACGGGACAGTTCCGTTCCTATAACCGCCATGAAGAAAAGAAGAACCGCTTAATTCTCTCGGTATTTGCCAGAGAGGTTGAATTTGTAGATGAAATTGAAGAAAGTGCAAAAAGCAATCAAATTTATCTGGATGGATTTATTTGCAAGGAACCAATTTACCGTAAAACTCCATTAGGCAGAGAAATTGCGGACCTTTTAATTGCAGTAAACCGTCCTTATGGAAAATCCGATTATATCCCATGTATTTGCTGGGGACGAAACGCAAGATTTGCCAATAGCTTTGAAGTGGGAACCCGCTGTGCTGTTTGGGGACGAATCCAAAGCAGGGAATATATGAAAAAGCTTTCTGATGAGCAGGCAGAAAGAAGAATTGCGTACGAGGTTTCTGTAAATAAATTGGATTTGGTAGATGAGGAAGCAGAGATTTATATGTAGTTAAAAAGAAGGTAAATTTCTCTTAAATCATAAAAAAATCTGTAAAAATAAGTAAACCATGGAAAAGAAAACAACTATTAAAGTTGACATGAAAGGAAGGAGAAGTTTATAATAACTACATATATGTTAAGGAGGATATAACCATGGCAGTTTTTACAGGTGCAGGGGTAGCTATTGTTACACCTTTTAAAGAAAATGGAGAAGTGAACTATGAAGAGTTTGCTAAACAGATAGAGTTACAGATTGCCGGCGAAACAGATGCGATTATTGTTTGCGGTACCACAGGAGAAGCTTCTACTTTAAGTCACGAAGAACATTTGGATGTGATTCGTTATTGTGTAAAAGTAGTAAACGGAAGAATTCCGGTGGTGGCAGGAACCGGTTCTAATTGTACAGAAACAGCGGTTTACCTGTCTCAGGAAGCAGAAAAAGCCGGTGCAGATGCTTTATTGGTAGTAACACCTTATTACAACAAAGCAACTCAAAAAGGACTTTACGAACATTTTAAAATTGTAGCTGATTCTGTAAAAATTCCTGTAATTTTATATAATATTCCGGGAAGAACAGGTGGTGTTAACATTTTACCTGAAACCGTAGTACGTCTTTGCACAGAAGTTGACAATATTGTTGGTGTCAAAGATGCCACAGGAAACATTTCACAGGTGGCTAAAATGATGGCACTTGCTAATGGAAAAGTAGATTTATATTCCGGAAATGATGACCAGATTGTGCCGATTCTTTCTTTAGGCGGTAAAGGTGTTATTTCTGTATTATCTAATATTGCTCCAAAGCAGACACATGATATTTGTGCAAAATACTTTGAAGGCGATGTAGAAGGAAGCCGTAAAATTCAGTTAGATGCGGTTGAATTGATTGATGCATTATTCTGTGAAGTAAATCCGATTCCGGTGAAAAAAGCGTTGAATTTAATGGGATTAAATGCAGGAATCCTTCGCCGTCCATTAACAGAAATGGAAGATGCAAATGCTAAGAAACTCGAAAAAGCAATGAAAGAGTTCGGGATTTTATAAGGCTATAAACAGTTTTGATGTTTGTAAAAAATAGGAACTGTAAATTATGATATGAGCTTGGAAATTTTCGGATTTTCAAGCTTATAATGTTTTTAGAACAAAAAATCCAAAGATAAGGAGAAAAAAGTTATGGTAAGAGCAATTATGCATGGTTGTAACGGAAAAATGGGTCAGGTAATTGCCGGACTTATTAAGGATGATGCAGCCATTGAATTAGTAGCGGGAGTAGACCCTTATACAGCAGTGGAAAATCCCTTTCCGGTATTTAAAAGTATTGAAGAATGTGACGTTGAAGCAGACGTTATTATTGATTTTGCAGCGGCGGCAGCGGTAGACAGTCTTTTAGATTATTGTGTGTCAAAAAAAGTACCCTGTGTACTTTGCACTACAGGACTTTCTGAAGAGCAGTTGAAAAAAGTAGAAGAAGCGTCTAAAGAAGTTGCGATTTTAAAATCAGCCAATATGTCTTTGGGAATCAATACTTTGTTAAAGTTGTTAAAGGATGCTGCGGCAGTGCTTGCACCGGCAGGATTTGATATTGAAATCGTAGAAAAGCATCATAATTTGAAAGTGGATGCTCCCAGTGGAACCGCATTGGCATTGGCAGATTCTATCAATGAAGAATTTGAGAATGAATACGAATATATTTATGACAGAAGTCAGAAAAGGGAAAAACGCAGCAAAAAAGAAATAGGAATTTCTGCAGTACGTGGGGGAACCATTGTAGGAGACCATGATGTGATTTTTGCAGGGGTGGATGAAGTGATTACTTTTTCCCATACTGCATATTCCAAAGCCGTATTTGGAAAAGGCGCTGTGCAGGCAGCAAAATTTTTAGCGGGAAAACCGGCAGGCTACTATAACATGAGTCACGTAATAGAGGAAGTATAATGAAACAAATTGATACCACAGAATTAGTTTATTTGAGAAGCTTATCCAAACAATTTCCGACCATTGCTTCAGCAGCAACGGAAATTATAAATCAACAGGCGATTCTAAATCTGCCAAAAGGAACCGAGCATTTTTTGACGGATATTCATGGGGAGGCAGAGCAGTTTAACCATGTACTTAAAAATGGTTCCGGTTCTGTCCGAAGAAAAATTGATGAGGAATTCGGGAATACTCTTAGTATCAAAGATAAGAAAAGTCTTGCTACCCTGATTTATTATCCGGCAGAAAAATTGGATATTGTTCTTCAGGAAGAGGAAAATATTGAGGATTGGTATAAAATTACTTTGCATCGTCTGGTGCAGATGACCAAACGTGTGGCTTCTAAATATACCAGATCTAAGGTGCGGAAATCTTTACCGGTAGACTTTGCATATATTATAGAAGAAATGATTACGGAAAAGGAAGAAGTACAGGATAAAGAAGCTTATTACAATGAGATTATTAATACCATTATCCGTATAGACAGAGCACCGGATTTTATTAAAGCCTTAAGTAATCTGATTCAAAGACTGGTGGTAGATCACTTACATATTGTAGGAGATATTTATGATAGAGGAAAGGGTCCCCATGAAATCATGGATACCTTGAGTAATTATCATTCTGTAGATATTCAGTGGGGCAATCATGATGTAGTGTGGATGGGTGCTGCCAGTGGGCAGGCTGCCTGTATTTGTAACTGTATCCGTATTGCGGCACGTTATGGGAATCTGGATACGATTGAAGAAGGGTATGGAATCAACTTAATTCCGTTGGCAACCTTTGCCTTAGAAACCTACAGAAATGTGAATTGTGATGCCTTTAATATCCGTTACAGCAGAGATTATAATATGAAGGATCTGGATCTGGATATGATGATGCATAAGGCCATCAGTATTTTACAGTTTAAGCTGGAAGGTCAGGTAATTAAACGTTGTCCGGAATTTGGAATGGAAAACAGATTATTGTTAGATAAAATTAATCCGGAAAAGAAAACAGTTACCATTGATGGAGTAGAGTATCCAATGAATGATTGTGATTTTCCTACCATTGATTATAAAGACCCATATAAGCTGACAGCGGAAGAAGAAATCGTGGTAGAAAGATTGCAGCATGCCTTCCGTCATAGCGACAAACTGCAGAAGCACGTACGTTTCTTATTCTCTAAGGGTGGACTTTATAAGATTCATAACTCCAATTTATTGTTTCATGGTTGTGTGCCTATGGATGAAAACGGAAACTTTAAAAAGGTAATGGTATTCGGCAACGAGTACCAGGGAAAAGAATTGTATGATGTTTTAGAAAATTATGCACGTAAAGGTTATTATTCTAAAAACAAACAGGAAAAACAAAAGGGACAGGATATTATGTGGTATATCTGGACCGGTCCCAATTCTCCGGTATATGGTAAGGATAAAATGACAACCTTTGAAAATTATTTCCTGGAAGATGCAGAACCTAAGAAGGAAACCAAAAATGCCTATTATCGATTATATAATAAGGTGGAGATTGTAAATAAAATTCTGAAAGAGTTTGGTTTAAATGAAGAAACGTCTCACATTATTAATGGACATGTTCCGGTAGAATTAAAAAAAGGAGAGCGTCCAATTAAATGTGGTGGAAAGCTTTTGGTAATTGACGGTGGTTTTTCAAAGGCATATCAGAGTAAAACCGGAATTGCAGGTTATACCTTAGTTGCCAATTCTCATGGTATGTATCTGGTTGCCCATGAACCGTTTGAATCCAAGGAGGCAGCGATTCGGAATGAAAGTGACATTTTCTCGGATTTTATAAATGTTGAAATTGCGATGAAGAGATTAAATGTTGCGGACACAGACCAGGGTGTTGAAATAAAAGAAAGTATACGACAATTGGAATCTTTACTTCGTGCTTATGAAGAGGGTATTCTGGTTGAGAAGGGTGTATAAAATATCAGGGCTCCTGCATTAGCAGGAGCCTGTTTCTATCTTCCTGTATTGTTTCCGTTATTGGAAGTAGTTGTATTATTTGTTGTATTTGTACCATTGGTAGCATCTTTTACACCATTACCAACGTCTTCTACAGCATTTCCTACACCGTCAATGACATCACCTACAGCATTTCCTACGCCGTCTACGGCACCGTCTACAGCACCACCTACAGTTCCGTCTCCATTTTCAATGATACTTCCATCGATAGGATTGGTATTTTCAATGACGTTGTCGCTTACGGTTCCATTGGGGTTTGTCATATCCTCCTGCATGGTACTTTCATTAGTTGCAGGAGTTTCAGTGGTGGTCTCATTAGGAGTTTCCACCATATCTTCTTCTGTTTGATTTGTGGTAGTACCGCAGCCGCAGCCTACAATGAGTCCTAAAGCAACTACAAGAAGAAGTACTGCCAGTACATTTGCTAAATTTTTCATTATTTCCTCCATTCTGCAAGAATTCTTTGCATTGAAATTGTTATAATTTGAACGTATAATGTTCTAAAGTTAGTATAGAAAAAAATATATTTTTTATTCAAAAAAATAGAAAGTGAGAAAAGAAAATGAAATTTCGTCCTTGTATTGACATCCATAACGGTCAGGTGAAGCAGATTGTGGGAGGAACCCTGACAGACGTAGGAGATATGGCAAGTGAGAATTTTGTGGCAAAGCAGGATGCCGCTTTTTTTGCAAATTTATATAAAAAACACAATTTACAAGGCGGTCACATTATTCTTTTAAATGGAAAAGACAGCCCTTTTTATGATGCTACAAAGGCTCAGGCCGTTAGTGCCCTAAAGGCTTATCCGGGAGGGTTGCAGATTGGTGGCGGTATCAATGATGAAAATGCCTATGAATATTTGGAGCAGGGGGCGGAAAAGATTATTGTAACTTCTTTTGTTTTTAAAAATGGACAAATTTCCTATGAAAACCTTGAAAAATTAGTAAAAGCCGTAGGAAAAGAAAAATTGGTTTTGGATTTAAGTTGTCGGAAAAAAGAGGGACAGTATTATATTGTGACGGATCGTTGGCAAAAATATACGGATGTTGTTTTAAATGAAAAAAGTTTGGACTATTTTGCAGGATTTTGTAATGAATTTTTGATTCATGCAGTTGATGTGGAAGGAAAGGCAGCAGGAATTGAAACACAGGTAGCTTCGCTTCTTGGAGAGTGGGGAAAATTACCGGTTACTTATGCAGGCGGAATTCATAGCTTTGAAGATTTGGAACAGTTAAAGCTTTTGGGAAAGGGAAAAGTAGATTTTACCATAGGAAGTGCCTTGGATTTGTTTGGCGGGAAAATGGAATTTGAAAAGATTGTGAAAATATAGACGAAGTGGCGCAAAAAAGGACTGTTACACTAGGTTATCTTAAGATAATCTAACATAACAGTCCTTTAATGCTTAATACATTAAACTAATTCCTATTCCTACAAAACAAAGAGATACTGCTTACTTCTATTTATATGAAAAGTAACATTGGATAATGATTAAATTAGGCGATTACAAGAAGTTCCCCTTTAAGCTCTTCTTATAATTTAACTACGTTAACCGCCTGAGGTCCTTTTTCTCCGTTAACTACTTCGTATTCAACAGCAGCGCCTTCTTCTAAGGTTTTGAAACCTTCCATTTTAAGACCTGAGTAGTGTACGAAAACATCGTTTCCTGCTTCGTCGGAGATAAAGCCGTAGCCTTTCTGGTTGTTAAACCATTTTACTGTACCTTTGTTCATCGCAAAAGTCCTCCACAAAAATAATACGTTGCTTTGCAACACACATAGAATAGCATAGTATCAATAAAAAGTAAAGATTTCGGAAGGGATAAAAATTAGTCAAGTAGTTGACATTTTTAATAATTAGGAGAATAATGTAAAAAGACAGTTTTTGTTATGTAATATGAATAAGAATTTAAGTGATTTTGCAAGAGTCACAGATTATAGAAAAGGTGGGAAAAACTTATGTTAAACATTAGATATGAAAAAACAACTAATCCAAAACCGATTCCGGGACCGGAAAATCCATTGACATTCGGAACGATTTTTACAGACCATATGTTTATTATGGATTACAGTAGTGATAAGGGATGGTATGATCCAAGAATCGTGCCTTATGCACCGATTTCTTTATATCCATCTGCTATGGTTTTCCACTATGGACAGGAAATGTTTGAAGGATTAAAGGCATATAAATCAGACGATGGAAGAACTTTATTATTCCGTCCTGACAAAAATATTGAACGTGCTAATAATACTAATGAAAGAATTTGTATTCCAACCATACCGGCAGAAGATTTTCTTCAGGCAATTAAAGCAATTGTAAAAACAGACGAAGCTTGGATTCCTACAAAACCGGGAACCTCCCTTTATATCAGACCATTTATTATTGCCACAGATCCTTTCCTTGGAGTACGTCCTTCTAATACTTACCAGTTTATTATTATCCTTTCACCGGTTGGAGCATACTATCCGGAAGGATTAAATCCGGTAAAAATCTGGATTGAGGATGAATATGTAAGAGCTGTCCGCGGTGGACTTGGAGAAGCAAAAGCCGGAGCGAACTATGTTGCCAGCTTAAAAGCTCAGGTAAAAGCTCATGATGCAGGTTATTCTCAGGTACTTTGGTTAGACGGTGTAGAAAGAAAATATATTGAAGAAGTTGGAGCTATGAATATTTTCTTCAAAATTAACGGAACTGTAGTAACTCCAATGTTAAACGGAAGTATTTTACCGGGTGTGACCAGAAGAAGTTGTATTGAGCTTTGTAAAGAATGGGGATATCCGGTGGAAGAAAGAAAGATTTCTGCCAAAGAATTATTTGATGCAGCTTTAGACGGAAGCCTGGAAGAGGTATGGGGAACCGGAACTGCAGCAGTTATTTCACCGGTAGGACATCTTCGTGAAGGTGATACTGACGTTATGATTAAAGATGGAGGAATCGGTGAATTAAGTCAGAGATTATATGATACCATTACCGGAATTCAGCTTGGTAAAATTGAAGGACCTGAAGGCTGGGTTGTAGAAGTGTAGGATAAATGTATTATATATAGAAGAAAGATAATAAAATAGTAATTTCATAGATATAGGAATAAAAACGTCTGGTGTAATGATACATCAGACGTTTTTATATGTTGTTATGTTATTTAGTTCTAAATAGTCGGATAAGGACGCTTTATTGTAGTAAGCCCACAAAGATAGTCTAAACTGACATTATAAAATTGGGCTAACCTAATAAGATGTCGGATGGGCATCTCATTGGCCCCACGCTCATAACGAGCATACATGGTTTGGGAAGTTCCTAAAAAATCTGCAATCTCCTGTTGGGTTTTATCGGAATCTTCGCGCAGATTTCTTATTTGCGTAATATAATTCATGGGTGCCTCTTGCAAATGGGAATTTTTAAATTTTTGATAATATTGATATAGATGATAGGGAGTTCTGTTTCGTTGTTCATCCCAAGGTTCTATTTCCATAGTATGTAGTAAATGTAAAGATTCTATGTCGGAACCGGATGGAATAATAGAATCCGTGGAAATGGTAAACATATATTGTTCATTTTTCATATCTATGCTCATTCCTAAGGTTTGAAAATAGTCTAACATAGTACATTTTTTTACTACTATGTTTAGTACATATTTTTACTAGTATGGTTGACTTGTTTCTGAATTAAATAGGAACTATAGGGGATTGACTTTAGTAAAGATATGTACTAAATTAATATAGTAAAGATATTTACTAAAACAATCGGAAAAGTATTGTTTTAGTAAAAACATTCTAAAAAGGAGGAGAAAAGAAATGAATGTTAAATTTACTAAAAGAATTTTAACAGGTGCTTTAGCAGTTGCATTAGTTATGGCACCAAGCGTAGGTGCTTTTGCAAAAACAACAACAAGTGCAACAGCGCCTTCCACTACAGTAGTTGAAACCGTTGCTCCTGTAGTAGTAAATCCTTTCAAAGCAGTTGCAACAACAAGTGCAGTAGCAGGTGTAAAATCTGAAGTAGCAGGTGCTTACCTTTTACAGAAAGGTGTTGGTGTAGCTATTACAAGCAATGTTGCAGCAATTGGCGAAGCATATGGATTTGCAAAAGGTGAAACACCTTTCGTAAAAGTATTTGATATGGATGTTAAGAAAAGTGACAAAGCAAAAGCAAGCTTAGATGGTGTTGCTTTAGCTTATGGCGGAACAAACGTAGCTTACATCGATATGGAAATCGGTAAAATGACAAATGGTCACTATACATTATTACCAAACGGAGCTGGAATTGCAGCTACTTTCAGCATTCCAAAAGAAGCTGTAGATGTAAATGCTAAATATGCAGTTGTTCGTGTTGTTGCTGGTGGTGAATTCAAATTATTAGAAGACACAGACAGCAATCCTGAAACAATCAGCTTTGTAACAACAGGTGGAGCAGCAGCTTACTCTATCGTTAAATACTAATTATACGAAAATTCTTATTAGTAAGAGGAGAGCGGTAAGCCTTTGCCGCTCTCTTTAAACGTAAGGATGGTGGGAGAACGAATGATATTTAGAAAAAGTCATATATACACAGCAATTTTTTTTCTGACTTTATTTGTTATTTATCAATATGGTATCCATCAGATTTATGGCATGTCTGAGTATCCGGATGAATTTGGTTACTGGTCTACAGCAGCACACATGATTGGTTGGGATTGGAGTCAGGTAGCATCTCGCGGTTCTTATTATTCCTTTGGTTATAGTTTTATTTTGTGTCCTATTTTAAAGTTTTGTGAAGATTCTGTCTCTGCTTATCGTGTAGCAGTTTTTGTGAACTTCTCTTTTATGGCAATAAGTTTCTTTTTGTTAAAAGAAATTTATAAAAGAATCTTCGCAGAACAGGTAGAAGGGGAAGA
>JAFZGJ010000200.1 GCA_017555455.1 Lachnospiraceae bacterium | reverse complement strand
GAAATATCTTGTACATTTTTTGCTTTTACCCATTTTGCTTCTTCTGGGATAGGAGCACAACCGTGATTAACGCCCTGTGCTACTGGACACATTTCTTCAACTTCTCTTGAATAAATCATGTGAATTTCTCCTTTCGATTTTAGAAAAATGCTTATAACCGTTCAACAGTTATATATTACTCTTGGCATGAAACAACGAGAAACGCAAATTCTGTGTTTCTCATTTGTTAAACTTCTACCAATCATATTACAGACATTGTCTCATAAAACACCAAAAAAATCTAGTATTTTTTGATAATTTCTGTCTTATTCTTATAAATTGAGTCAGCCGGTACCACTCCCCGGACACAAGACACCGGATATATATTGGAATTTTTACATACTACAGTTCCGGGATTCAATACGGAATTACATCCCACTTCAACATCATCCCCAAGCATGGCTCCAAATTTTCTAAGTCCTGTTTCCAATTCTTCCTCTCCGTGTACACATACCTGTGATTTATCACTCTTAAAATTAGAAGTAATACTTCCGGCACCCATATGAGCACGGAATCCCAAAACACTGTCCCCTACATAATTGTAATGTGGAACCTGTACTTTATTAAACAAAACTACATTTTTTAATTCTGTGGAATTTCCTACTACTGCACCTTTTCCTACAATAGCATTTCCACGGATAAAAGCACAATGTCTTACTTCTGCTTCTTCATCAATAATACAAGGTCCTTGAATGTATGCACTTGGAAAAATGGTTGCAGATTTTGCAATCCATACATCATCACCAATCTTTTCAAATTTATCATCCGACAATGTTTTCCCTAATTCCATAATGAAATCACCAATCTTAGGTAATACTTCCCATGGATAGGTTGCTCCTTCAAACAAATCCTTTGCCATGGTTTCCTCTAAATTTAACATGTTTTCAATTTTAATGCTTTCCATGTTATTCTCCTTCCATATAGCATGCAATTTGCACTCTGACTATGACTTTGTTTCTTCTTTTTTATCCGGACTTTTTGTCTTGTTCTGGTAAAACTGCGACACATAACGGTAACGGCTTAATAAATCATCCTGCCTTAAAGCCTTCACTCCCACCGTTCTTCTGGAAACAAAATCATTTAATTTTTTCATATATTCTTCCGGTGTAATTTCTCCGTTGGAAACTAAGGTAAGACCCTTTTCCCAACTGGCGGTCAGCTCCGGATTCAACAACGGGCGAATAGAATGTCCCACTACTTCATATATCATTTCACCTACCTGGGTAGGGGTTAAAATCTGTGTTTTTTTATTCAAAGCAAGATAACCATTGGCTACCAGTTTCTTCAAAATTTCTGCTCTGGTAGCAGAGGTTCCGATACCACTTCCTTTGATCTGGGCACGAAGTTCTTCGTCTTCAATTAACTGTCCCGCATTTTCCATAGCAAGAATCATGCTTCCTGAATTATATCTTTTGGGAGGTGTGGTTTCCCCGGTTTTGATTTCCATACTCTGAATCTGAATTTCCTGACCTTTTTTCAACCCCTTCAGGCTTTCCAAAAAGGACATATCAAATTTAGTTTCTTCCTCACCGTTTTCTTCTTTTTCATCCTTTTTCTTGGAAACAGGCGGCTTCCAGATAGATAAATATCCTTCCTCTGCCAAGACCTTCATATTAGAGAAAAATCTTTCCTCTCCAATTTTGGTTACCAACGACACCTTCTGATAAATTGCCGGAGGATAGAATACACTTAAAAATCTACGTACAATCAATTCATAAACCTTTGCCGCCGTAGGTGTCAGCCCCGCCATATTATTCAATCCCTGTCCCGTAGGAATAATGGCATAATGGTCCGTAATCTGCTTATCATTGACATATCTGGATTTTGCCAAAGACTTGTATTTCCCTTCACTCAAAATCTTGTCTACTGCCTCTGCCACCTGGGGAATCCTTTTTAATCCCGACAAATTTTTTGTAATTTCCTTGGCTACCGCAGTGGAAAGTACTCTGGCATCGGTTCTTGGATACGTAGTCATTTTCTTTTCATACAATTCCTGAGCAATTCTTAAAGTCTCGTCTGGACTACATTTAAAAAATCTGGAACAATCATTCTGTAATTCTGCCAAGTTATACAATAATGGCGGATTCTTGGTTTCCTTTTTCTTTTCCATGGATTCCAAAATACCGGTCAAAGGAAAATCATTCCCATTTTTTAATTCTTCAATTAACTGTACGGCGGATTCTTCCTTCAAAAATCCGTTTTCTTTATAAAGTAAAGGAGAATTATAATACTTACTTCCTTCTACACTTTTCCATTCTCCTTCAATGCTCTTATCCTGGATGAAAAATCCGGATAACACTCTGTAAAAAGGAGTTTTCACAAAGTCCCTGATTTCTCTTTCCCTTTTTACTACCATTCCCAGAACACAGGTCATAACACGTCCTACGGAGATTACCATTTTGTCCTGATTTAAAAACTGCTTCATTCCATAACCATATTTTAAAGTCAAAACTCTGGAAAAATTAATCCCCATAAGATAATCTTCTTTGGCACGCAAATAGGCAGCATTACTTAGATTATCGTAGGCACTGCTATCTTTTGCTTCCCGGATACCGCGTAAAATCTCATCTTCCGTCTGAGAATCAATCCAGATTCGTTTCAGTTCGGCTTTTCCGTTATAACCAGCCATCATCAATACAAGGCGTTGGATATATTCTCCTTCTCTTCCCGAGTCGCCTGCATTATAAATAACATCCACATCATTTCTATGAAACAATTCTCTTACTATATGAAATTGTTTTTTTACATTTTCTATAATTTCGTATTTATAGTCTGTTGGAATAAATGGTAATGTATCCATACTCCAACGTTTCAGACTTTCGTCATAAGCATCAGGATAACTCATGGTTACAAGATGTCCCACACACCAGGTAATAATATAATCCTCCGATTCAATATATCCATCTTTGGATTTCATATTCTGGTTCAATGCTTTAGCGAATTCTCTTGCCACACTGGGCTTTTCCGTTATAATTAACTTTTTTCCCATAATTACCTTATATTTATATTTTTATGCCTGTCCGGTTTCAAAAATTCCCATTTCGAATCTTATCCCATCTGTTCTAATGCAACCAATGCAAGCTTTGGATTCTTTTTCATTTCTTCCCGCAACCGGTTATCAAAGTTTCCTGCAGAAAATAAAATTATATATTCTGCCTTAATTTTGGCACTTTCCTGGCATTCCATAAACAACTGATAATCTTCATACATCAGCATTTCTTTTTCCCAATTACAGATTCCTGCCAGTATTTCTTCTTCCTCATCTTGAAAAATAAAATCAATATTTCCTTTTTTGCCTACCCATTCTCCTCTATTAATAAATTTTTCAGGAAGTCGTTCCAAGGCACTTTCTCTCTCCAAAAATTCCTGACAAACCTTTTTATAGCATCCTGCTACAAAATGCTTAAAGGTAGGGGCAATAAACTGATCATAAAATTCATCTGTTTCCCAAAACATAATTTTGGTCTGATTTGGAAACAGATACCTATAATAAAAATGAACATAAGGGTGTTTTATCTGATAAATTCCTTTCTGGGTATTATCCCGCCCCTCTGTATCAAAAGAAAATACTTTTTCCACAATTTCCAACTGCATGAGATTCTTGAGATAAACACTAATTTTGGCTCTGGAAAATCCGGTATGACGATATAAATCATTTAACTTGTGTTTTCCTTCTGCCAATGCTCCAAGTAAGGTATTGTATACAGCTGTTTCCCGCAATTCTTCTGCCACGTACTGCTGTCCGTAATCAAAAAGCTTTTCGTTACTCTGCAAGATAAAACTTTCTATGTTCTCTCTTAAAGAAAACTCATCATTAAAATATTGCCACAAGCCGGGAACGCCGCCTAAAATACTGAATGCTCCAATGCTGTCTTCTATGGAAAAAAGTGGAAAGTGCGCTTTAAAATCCTGATATTTTAACTCTTTTATTTTATAAAAACCACTTAACATCCGGGACAAAGCTCCCAATTTTCCCACCATGGAATTTTCTACCCATCCGATAGAAGAACTGCAAAGAATAATAAACATATCTTTTTTATCTTCCCGGTTAATATAATCATAAAGAGCTTCAAAAAATTCATTATCGGTTTTACACATGTTCTGAAATTCATCAATTACCAGAATTTTTTTACTTCCCTTGCTTTCTTCTATGACTGAAAATAATTCTTCAAATTCCGGATATTCAGGCATGGATATTCCCATATCTCCCAAATGACTTGCCATAAAAACTCTTTGTTGTCTTGTAGAACAGGAAATAGCTTCATAATATAAACAATCCTTATCCTCAACAAATTGCTCCAAAAGGGCAGTTTTACCAATTCCCTTTTGTCCATAAACAACTAAAATCTGAGTTCCCGATTTTTCATAATAATCATTCAGATATTGAAGTTCCTTTTCTCGCCCTGTAAACATAGAAATCCCCCGCTTGCTAATCCACCTAAAAATATTTTCTACTGATATTATAGCATAAAGAGTAGCAATTACATGCTACCCTTTATGTTTTATCATTTTACTTCTTTGTAATATATCCCTGTGCTTTTAATAATTCCGCACAGAGAACAGCACCGCCTGCAGCACCTCTTACTGTATTATGTGAAAGACCTACAAATTTGAAATCATAAACTTTATCTTCACGGATACGTCCTACACTAACGCCCATACCATTTTCATAATCAACATCTAACTGAACCTGTGGTCTGTTATCTTCTTCCAAATACTGAATGAACTGTTTTGGAGCACTTGGAAGTTCTAATTCCTGAGGAACTCCTCTGAAAGCACGTAATTTTTCAATCAACTGCTCTTTAGTTGGTTTTTTATTGAATTTAACAAATACAGCAGCTGTATGTCCGTTTAATACAGGAACACGGATACACTGACATGTAATCACAGGACCATCTGCCGGTTTGATAACTCCATCTTCAATCTTACCCCAGATTCTGAGTGGTTCCATTTCGGATTTTTCTTCTTCACCACCGATGTAAGGAATAATATTTTCTACCATTTCCGGCCAATCTTTGAATGTTTTCCCTGCTCCGGAAATTGCCTGGTATGTAGTAGCCACTACTTCTACCGGTTCAAATTCTTTCCAAGCTGTTAAAACAGGAGCATAACTCTGAATTGAACAGTTAGGTTTTACTGCTACAAACCCTCTTGTAGTTCCCAAACGTTTTTTCTGGAATTCAATTACATTCATGTGATCAGGGTTGATTTCCGGCACTACCATAGGAACATCCGGTGTCCATCTGTGAGCACTGTTGTTAGAAACTACAGGAGTTTCTGTTTTTGCATAATCTTCCTCAATTTTCTTAATTTCTTCTTTTGTCATATCTACAGCACTGAATACAAAATCAACTTCTGCTGCAACTTTTTCAACTTCATTTACGTTCATAACAATGATGTCTTTTACTGCTTCCGGCATTGGTGTTGTCATTTTCCATCTGTCACCTACTGCTTCTGCATAAGTTTTGCCTGCACTTCTTGGGCTGGCTGCAATTGTTGTTACTTCGAACCATGGATGATTTTCCAAAAGAGAAATAAATCTCTGTCCAACCATACCGGTTCCACCTAAAATACCTACTTTTAATTTGTCGCTCATTATTTCCAATCTCCTTCATTTAAGTATTTTTCATTTTCTTCCACTTGTCTTCTCATAATCATGGCACTTGGCGCCCCATGTGTAAGACGTTTTTCCACACATGTTTCCAGGCTGATTTCCTTGTACACATCCTCCTCAAATACGGAACTGATTTTTTTCAATTCCTCAATACTCAAAGCATCGATGGAAGTATTTTGGTCTATACAATAAAGTACCAGACGCCCTATAATTCCATGGGCATCTCTGAAAGGTACACCTTTCTTAACTAAATAGTCCGCCGCATCGGTAGCATTGGTAAATCCCATCATGGCACTGGTTGCCATTCTGTCATTCTTAAACTTCATGGTTGACATCATACCATTGAATAAAGCAATACATCCTTTTACCGTATCAATAGCATCAAAAGTCAATTCTTTGTCTTCCTGCATATCCTTATTGTATGCCAATGGAAGTCCCTTCATGGTAGTTAAAATGGAAACTAAGGCACCGTAAACACGTCCTGTTTTTCCTCTTACCAATTCTGCAATATCCGGATTTTTCCTCTGTGGCATGATGCTGCTTCCTGTGGAGTAAGCATCATCAATTTCTACAAATCCATACTCATTGGAATTCCAAATAATTACTTCTTCACTGAAACGGCTCAAATGCATCATTACGGTAGAAAGTGCTGATAACAATTCAATGACATAATCCCTATCTGCAACGCTGTCCATACTATTGTTGGTGGGACCTTCAAACCCAAGCAAATACGCACTGTAAAATCTGTCTAATGGATAAGTCGTACCTGCCAAAGCTCCGCTTCCCAAAGGACAAAAATTTAATCTGGCATAGATATCTTTCAGTCGGCTTCTATCTCTTTTAAACATTTCAAAGTAAGCACCCATATGATGTGCTAAAGTAATTGGCTGAGCTTTCTGTAAATGCGTAAATCCCGGCATATAGGTATGAAGATTTTCCTTCATAATGCGATTTAAAGTAATTAATAATTCCTTTAATTCATTATCAATCTCAACAATCTGATTTCTCACATATAACTTCATATCCAAAGCCACTTGATCGTTACGGCTTCTTCCTGTGTGAAGCTTCTTACCTGCATCTCCAATTCTATCAATTAAATTAGCCTCTACAAAGCTGTGAATATCTTCGTATTCGGAAGTAATTTCCAATGTTCCGTT
>JAFZGJ010000199.1 GCA_017555455.1 Lachnospiraceae bacterium | reverse complement strand
TGGTATGCTTGGTACCACAAATATTCTGTTGGAATATTTATTAAATGAGTAAATTTTATACACAAACCCTAAGGGATTCCGGTTCGGAATCCTTTTTTGATACTTCCATTTAATTTAAATAAACATGCATCAAAAAGCCCAGCAAGACACAAACACCTGCCACCAGTAAGGCAGAACCTATCACTATTAAAACCTTCTCATAAGGGCGCTTATTAATTTCTTTTTGTTTCTGCATCTCATCTATTTTTTTACCTTCAGAAAATGCCACAATCTCTCTGTAAGTCTGAATATCATTATTCTTCTTTATGATTTCTATTTTTAAAGCAAAATACAATGACACCGCAAAAAC
This sequence comes from Lachnospiraceae bacterium, assembly GCA_017555455.1. GTDB lineage: Bacteria > Bacillota > Clostridia > Lachnospirales > Lachnospiraceae > SFDP01. Next base: position 6,565 of record JAFZGJ010000199.1, on the reverse strand, counting down.
AATTCCCCAGGGAACAAACGCAATGGTTCCAAGCCACATAAAAAGTGGAACAGCTGACACCATCGTAACAATTAACAATATTGTATAAATAGTTCCGTATTGGTTTAATTTCATTACCTCGTCTTTTTGAACTGCTTCCTTCATAACTTTATTTTCTCCTTTTAAACTAGACCGACCATATTTTTTCTAATTTATGCAAAACAAATTCCTATCTCTATTTTATGCACCATAAAGAATATTAATGAATGATTTACAAATTTGTTTTCACACAAAAAGTGCCACCTACATCTCGCAAGTGACACTTTTCCGTTTTCTTATTAAATTATTAATTCGTTTTCAAAAGTCAATGTTTCAAGTCCGCCGGCTAGAACAAATAAATAGGCATTGCTTCTCCAATTCCAAAGGTTTCATTTACTTCCGGCTCTCTATCTAATACTTGCGAACTCTTCTGATATACAATCTCATTCATAACCTGTTCAGAAGTCGATTCTACTACTGCACTGACTGCAACCGGCTCTTCTTTTTTAGGAGCTGCTTTTTTCGCAGATGCTTTCTTAGGTGTTGCTTCTTTTTTCACAGCTTCCTTTTTAGGTGCCGCTTTCTTCACTTCCGCTTTTGGAATTTCTTTTTTCTCTTCCGCAACAACCGCTTCCACTACCGCTGCCTCCACATTAGCTACAACCGCAGCTTTAACATCTGTTTTTTTTGTTGCCGCCTTAGAAGCTCTCGCCATACTACCTTTACCTACTGCCATATTCCATGACCTCCTTCGCTAAACTTTCGAATTCTTTTGCACTTCTTGTACTCTTCTTATATACCGCTACAGGAACAGATGCATCCTGTGCCCATTCGATCGAAGAATCTACGTGAATAAAAGAATCAAACACATGGATATTATCATAACTACCAAGAATTTCTTTTGTCTGTTTGTAGTAATTCTTTCTTTCGTCTACCTTTGTAATTAATACACCCATGATTTTTGCTTCTGTCATTTCATTCATTCCGGTTAAGAAATCAAACATATTTGCCAAACCAAATAATCCCCATGGAGATGCCTCTACCGGCACAATTACATAATCCGCAGTACAAAGAATATTAATTACCCATGTCCCTAAAGTTGGTGGCGCATCAATAAGAACATAATCATATTCTTCGGATTCATACACTCCCTTAAGGCATTTCTTAAGCACATATTCTCTTTGCATCATGGTGAATAATTCATATTCAATCTGACTCATTAAAGTAGAAGATGGAACCAAATCAAGATTTTCATATGGAGTTGATACAATATAATCTTTTAAATCTTTTTTCCCGCGAATGGCATAATATAAATTATCTTCACATTCCGCCATATCTAAAACTTTTTCTTCATCAAAGAAAGAAAGAGATAAGTTAAGCTGCATATCTCCATCAATTAAAAGCACCTTTTTTCCTGCCTGAGCCAATTCATATGCTAAATTTGCACAGGCAGTAGACTTACCACTACCACCTTTATTATTCGTAAAACAAATTGTTTTAGTCTTACTCATTTCTTTACCATACCTTTATTATGTATTGCGCCACTATTTTTGATAGTGGCGCTTAACTTCATTAATCTTTATTCTTTATAGTTTTAATTCGACTTATTCAAAAATCTTAACATCAAAGGATTCCGCTACACAGGTTCTGGCTTCTGCTAAATTAGCAAATGTTCCTTCACCCATCATCTGAGCTAAAATGTTACCGATAGCTGTTGCTTCGCCAGGACCTGCTACTACAGGAATTCCTGTATATTTTGCTGTTAATTCGTTTAAGTATTTAGCGTTAGAACCACCACCGATGATGTTTAATCTTTCATATTTAACACCTGTGATTTTCTGGATTTCTTCTAATTTTTCTGCATAGCATTTTGCAAGAGAGTTGTAGATTACACTTGCCACTGCAGGAATTGTTTCCGGAACTTCCTGTCCACGTGCTCTACAATATTCTTTTACTGCTTCTGCCATATCTTCCGGTGCCATAAAACATTCATCCTGGCAATCCACTAAGGAAGCGATTGTTTCGTGAGAAGCTTGTTCGCAAAGATCACCATAAGACATTTCAGGAACATGTTTATTACGTACAGAGTTAATCATCCAAAGACCCATGATATTTGTAAGGTATGTAATTTTTCCGCCGTATCCGCCTTCGTTTGTGAAGTTAGCTTCTCTACTCTGTGCAGAACAGTTAGGTGTAGAAGTTTCAACACCCATAAGAGACCATGTACCTGAACTGATGTAGCATGTATCTTCTGCGTTTGTCGGAAGAGCCATAACAGCAGCTGCTGTGTCGTGTGTTGGTGGTAATACTACCTGACAATCATATCCTACAATTTCCTGTACTTCAGCTGTTAAGTTGCCGATTGGTGTACCCGGCATAAGGATTTTCTGGAAAATTCCTTTCGGGAAACCTAACATATCGATTAATTCATAATCCCAATCTTTTGTTTCAGGATTTACTAACTGAGAAGTTGTAGCTTCTGTATATTCCTGTACTTTTTTACCACTTAATTTGTAGTGGAAGAAGTCAGGAATCATAAGCATAGCATCTGCTTTTTCTAAATATTCAGGATTCTGTGTTTTTAAAGCCATTAACTGATAAATGGTGTTGTACATAGCCTTCTGAATACCTGTTCTTGCATATAAATCTTCTTCAGGAATAATTTTGTATACTTCTTCATCCATTCCGTCAGTTCTGCTGTCACGGTAACCAACTGTCTGTCCTACAATATTTTCATCTTTATCTAAAAGTACAAAGTCAACACCCCATGTATCTACACCAACAGTAGAAGGAATTTTTCCCATTTCTTTACATTTTTTCATACCTGTAAGGATTTCATTCCATAATCTTTCTGTATCCCAGCAAAGAGTTCCGTCAACATTGTCCATACCATTAAAGAAACGATGTACTTCTTCTAATGCGATTTTACCATTTTCATAGCTTCCTAAAATATGACGTCCACTGGAAGCTCCGATATCTACTGCCAAAAAATATTTGCTCATAAATTTACCCTCTCTTTTCTTGTTACTTTATAATATTAAAAGATCCCAAAGATCTTTTCTTTAAAAGACTCATACAATGTATCATAGTCTGTATAACCGATTTTAGCATCTTTGAAAGAATTGCCCCATGTTTCACAAAGTGTATCAGCCATAAGTTTTGCATCGTCACTTTGTGTCATAAGAATGGCCGGGAATACATAATAAATCATGAAGAAATTCAAATCCATCTGTACTTTCCCTTTAATTTTACCTCTTTTTTCAAAGATTTGTTTTACCGCTGCAACAAAAGAATTAGAAATATGTTTTGCCACAACTTCTTTTTTCTCTGTTTTAAGCTGGTCCATCATTTGGAAGAAAAACTCATTATTTTTCTCACGGAACGCTTTCATATTTGTTTCGTAATTTTTCTTTTTCAAACCTTTTAACATTGGCGCCATGTCTTCAAACATGGTTTCTACTTGTTGTAACATGTATTTCCTCACTTATTATTTCATCAATGGTTTTGTTTCCTAAACACCTTTTCCCATCAACAAAATTTTCTTTTATTTTGTATGGGAAAGTATTTTACTCTCCCATACATTTTTATAAATCTATATGTTTTTATGCGTAAGACAGATTAGTCTACTACAACACCTTTCTGTAACATAACATTTGCATAAAGTGCACTTTCACCTGTAGCGATGATTGCATAAACTTCTTTCGCTTCATCATAGAATTTGAATCTTTCGATATTGCCAACAGCATCTGCTCCTCTGTTGTCATATTTAGCGATAATTTCTTTGTAAACATCCCAAATAGGTGTTTCTACAGTATCACCAGGCATAACTTCCATTAAGTTTACCGGTTTTTCTACATATGTATCTAATGGGAATACCTGTAAAATCGCATCAAGAAGTTCAGGAACACCATGTCCGTCACAACGGATAACGATACAATTTTTACCCATAGATTCAGACGGGAAATTACCATCTGAGATAACAAGTCTGTCGCTGTGACCCATTTCTGCCAATACTTTTAATAATTCAGGTGAAAGAATTTTTGGAATACCTTTTAACATAAATAATACCTCCCAATATGTATGTTTTTACTCAATTTGCGATTCCCTGTTTTCGCAAACTGTACTATTACATTATAATATAAATATGCTATTTTAAAAAGGGTCTATGCAAAATATTGTAACTAAATTACTATACATAAACCCCATTTGTTTGAATTTTCAAATAATCACCGGACTATTTAATTTCAATTTTGTTTTTTACTTCTTTTTATTTCACTGTCCCGTCTTTTATCAGGCTCAAAATGTTTTTATATGCAGCATTTTCTTTTTCCAGACCGCAAATATCTGTCAGAATTTCTTCCACAGATTTTTCCGCTTTTATCTGCTTCCACGCATCTTCACCAGCATTATCATACTCTATGGCTACCGCCGCAGTTTTCTCCAAAACAGAAGCGTCCTCTCCATATTTATACATAAGTTTGATAGGACCCATAATCCGTTCTTCCGCTGCAAGCTTTCTCTGCGGATCTCTGGCATTTCTTGCCACCGTATCTACAATAGTCCTGTCACAGAATTTATTTTTGGAAAGTTGCGCAAATTCCTTCTGGTCCTCCCATTCATAACCAAACTCCTTGCAAAGCACCCGATTGGTTATTTCATAGTTCTTATCCAAAAGTTCCAATATCTCCTCATCATTAGCCGCATCCGCATAATTGGTATATCCTTTTTTCCAACCTAAATATGCAATTACACAGCTTGCTGCATTATAAGTGTATAATTTTCTGGTAAGAAAATCCGAAAAATTATTAATTACTTTAATTGTTTTTACATCCGGCACATATCCATCCAGCAATTCCGCATTGCACTGTAAATAAGGATAATTTTCAGAATTGATGTGAATCCCTTCATCCTCTATGGTAGTGCAAAATACTGTAGATTCACTAACCGAAATATTTTCTTTTCCAATGGCTTCTTTTAAAGTTACGGATGGCTTAGAGGCATTTTCTGCAGTTACAATATAATAGTGTTTCTCTTCCGCTAAAACTTTGGAAAGTTCTACTCCCACATCTTTCAGATTCTGTCCCCCTACGGATACAAAAATCAATTCTGCCTCAGCAAAAACATCTTTTACTCCTTCCGTTTTCCAACTAAATACTTCAAAATTATTTACTTTATAAGATTCTCTTACACCACCAAAAAAACGGACCTCAAATTCTCCTTGTTCTCTTAACTGCTTCACCAATTCTTCATTTTTATCCACAAAAACGATTTCTTTTTCCGCTTCCTGCAATAATCTTCCTATAAAACCGCGTCCTGTTTTTCCTGCTCCGATTACGACTATTTTACTCATGAATCCATCCCCATGTTTTTAACAATTCTATTTTTTCTTTAATCATCATTGCCAACTCACCCTGACTGTCAAGCTTGCATACTTTTTCCAAAACAGCATCAATTCCTTCTTCACATCTCATACGTACCAGTTCATTAGCAAATTCATCCTGCGGGCTGACATAATGAATTGCTGCCGCAATAGCAATACACAAATTTTCCGGTTTAATACCATATTCCAAAACCAGTCTGGCCGAACCCACCAAACGGTCATCCGGTCCTAATTTTCTGATAGGATCTCTGGCATTTCTTTCGATAAAGTCTACAATAGTATAATCCTGCAATTTTCTCTTGGAAGTCAGGGTAAATGCCAGCTGCTCCTCCAACGGGAAGTTATGCTTCTTAGAAAGTGCCTGCGCAGTTTCCATATAAACTCCATCTAATACTTTTAAAATCCTCTCATCATGAGCCGCATCTGCAATTTTTTCGAACCCAAGCAATGCTCCCACAAAGGAAGTTGTTCCATTGGCAGCATTGTAGGTATAAAATTTTCTTTCCAAAAATCCCGTAAATTCCTCAATTAATCTCAACTCCGGTAAGGCCGGCATTGGTCCTGCCAAACGGGAAGCATCAATAGGTAATTCCCAAAAATCCTGAACATTTACAATCAATGGATCTTGTTTTAATAATTCTGCATCTGATTCGATTCCGGAACGCATAATAACCGCTTCTGTAAATCCTACCTTTTGATTTAAAAATTCTTTTGCATTTTCAGAAATAATTTCTTCCACTCCTACACGAAGAATATCCGCAGGCTGTTTCCAGTTTTCACAAGTTACTACATTTAAATAGCCACCATTTGCTGCTTTCTTTTCAATTCCCTTTGCCAAAAGAGGAACCAGATCACCTAAATTTTTTCCACCAACAGAAGTAAATACTACAGTAGCTTCAGAAATAGCTTCCGCAATATTTTCTACCTCCGAAAAAGAAATTGCTTTTACGTTTTTTACTACACAATTCTTTTCACTGTTACCTAAAATGTTAACTGTATACTGTCCCCGTTCATTAATTAAGTTCACTAATCCTTCCGCTTTTTCCACAAAGGTAAATGGAATCCCGCTTAAATATAACAAATGCCCTATGAAGCCTCTGGCTATTTTGCCGGCTCCTAAAATTACACATTTCATAATTCTCTCCATTTCTCATACATCGGTTCAAT